>DASWHU010000062.1:0-15740 GCA_036398035.1 Alphaproteobacteria bacterium
GACGTGATCCTCGACGGCGGGGTGCGGCGCGGCACCGACGTGCTCAAGGCGGTGGCGCTCGGCGCCAAGGCGTGCATGGCCGGCAGGCCCTATCTGTACGGCCTCGCGGCCGGCGGCGAGGCGGGCGTCGACCGCGCCCTCGGCCTGCTCAAGGACGAGATCCGCCGCGACATGGCGCTGCTCGGGGTGCGCGACCTCGGCCAGCTCGGCCCCGCCCGCATCCGAGCGCGCCCCGAGGCACTCTCGCATCCCCCCGCGCGCGCCCAAGCCGCGCCGCCGCCGCGCCTCGACGTGGTCAAGTCAGGCTAGGAGCCGGCAAGACGACTCTGCGACAGGGGAACAGCGTCGTCGCGAGGCGGCAATGCCGCCGACGCGATCCAGTCCGATCTTGCTAACAGCCCCTGGATTGCTGCGCGGCGCTCGCAATGACGAGCTGGGCTCGGGTTGACCCGTTCGTGAACAACTCTCGACGTCGGTATCCTGATAGTTGGCATGGCATCGGTTTGAACGCGAACGATGCCTAGCCCGCGGCACCGGTCCAGCCGGCTGCGGCCAGCGGGGCGCGCGGGATGATCAGGCGCGCCGCCATCACCGGCCGCGGCGAGGTGCCGACCCTCAAGTCGCCGATCGCGCCGAGCAGCATGTAGGCCTGCTCGCGGCCGAGGTCGGTGGTCCGCGCCAGGTAGTCGACAGCGTGGCGGGTGGCGTCCTCGGTCGCCGCCTCGACCGTCTCGCCGAAGCCGACGACCTGGATCGAGTCGGCGCGCTCGATCAGCGGCCGGGCGACGGCGCGCCCCTTGTCGAGCTCGATGCTCGCCTCGAGGGTGACCGCGCACTCGATTCCGGTGCCGCTGACGATGCCGTCCTTGATCGCGGCGTGCGGGTCGGCGAAGAACACGCCCGCGCCGGGCATCAGCACCGGCAAGTGCAGGCGCGACCCGGCCTCGACGTGGCGCTGGTCGAGGTCGCCGCCATAGGCGCCCGCATAGGCCGGCTTGTAGCCCGCGGGCGGCATGGTCGAGACGGTGCCGAGATTGGGCTCGATCGCGACCGGGATGCGGTCGCCGAACCAGGCCATGCCGTCGCGGATCGGGCAGGCGATGATGCGCGGGTCGGGGAACTCCTCGCGCAGCACCCCGAAGGCGCGCAGGATCGCGTTGCGCCCCACCCCGTGGGGGGTGATGCGCCTGAGCTCGATCACCACCGCATCGCCCGGCTCGGCGCCGCGGACCTCGATCGGGCCGGTGATCGGCGCCAGCGGGTGGCCCTCCGATTCGGAGGTGAACGGGGTCGGCACGGCGGTGATGTCGTCGATGTCGTCGAACGCGCCCTCGACCTCGACCGTGAACTCCGCGCCCGGATCGACGGTCATCAGCGGCGGGGTGTCGGGCCCCACCGAGAACAGATAGACCTTGCTCATCGCTTTCCTCCCGCGCCAAGACGCCTTGGCATCCTATATTGTTTCGATGGACGGCGGGTCTGCCGACAGCCCGCAACCCACCGCCGCCCGGGCGGCATGGTTTGCGCGCAATCCGGGCATGGGGTAGTCTCGCCGGCCACTTGGAGCGCTGCGGGGACTCTGCGCAAAGGGGGACAGATGGTCTCGAACCAGCGACAGGCCCGGACGGGCTGGCGGCTCGCCGCATTCGGCGCGCTCGCCTTCGCCCTCGCCGGCTGCCTGATGTCACGCGCCTACGACCAGCCGATGGGCCAGGACCTGACGGTGGCGAAGCGCAACGTCATGATTTCCGGATACGAGAACCGGGTCGAGGTCGAAGGCGAGACCTTCGTCTTCGAGGGCCCGTTGGCGCATGAGCAGCACGCCTACGCGGTCCGCTACATGGGGCTCGATTCGCGCGGCAATCCGGTGCTGCAGGTGATCGCCACTCCGCTCGCGCGCACCGACGTGCCGGTCGAGCTGGCCGAGACCGACCGCATGCACCTGAGCGGCTACGGCATCCCGCCGATCACCGTGCAGGTGGTCAACGCCACCGACGAGCTGCTCACCTACCGGCTGCGCGCAGACGGGCCGTTCAAGGCCACGGTTCAGTAGCCGGCGCCGGTCGCCGCGCCGCACGCTTGCCGCCGGGGCATCGGCATGGTCCAGAACTCGACCCACGGCACGCTCGAGGTGATCAGCTTCGGGCTGGCCGGCGGGGTCTGCGCCGCCCTGATCACCCTGGTGCTCGGGTTCAGCGCGATGGTGTTCGGCTGGGGGGTGGCCGCGGTCCAGGTGCTGTCCTCGCTGCTGGTTGGATTCGGCCCGAGCTTCGTCGGGCTCGCCGCGGGCGTGGTGTGGGCGTTCTTCGACGGCTTCGTCGCCTCCCTGCTGCTGGCCTGGCTGTACAACCGCTTCGTGCTCAGGCGCCGGCGGCACATCATCTGAGGCTGGCGATCCTCTAGCCCGCGTCCTCGGCGGCGAGCCGCGCCTCGATCTCGTGGCGCTGGATCTTGCCGGTGGTCGAGCGCGGCAGCTCGTCGAGCGCGACGAAGCGGATCTCCTTCGGCCGCTTGTAGCCGGCCAGGCGCTCGCGGCAGCGCGCCATCAGCTCGTCGGCGCCGAGCGAGTCGTCGCGGCGCGCGACCACCGCCACCGGCACCTCGCCCCAGCGCGCGTCGGCGCGGCGCACCACCACCGCGTCGGCGACCCTCGGGTCGGCCAGCAGCACCTGCTCGATCTCGGCCGGATAGACATTCTCGCCGCCGGTCTTGATCAGGTACTTGGCGCGGTCGACGAAGTCGAGGCTGCCGTCGGCGTTGCGCACGAACACATCCCCCATGTGGAACCAGCCGCCGCGGAAGTCGCGGGCGTTGGCCTCGGGCGCGTTCCAGTAGCCCGAGAACAGGGTCGGGCCGCGGATCGCGACCTCGCCCGGGGTGCCGTCGGGGACATCGTTGTCCGCCTCGTCGACCAGGCGCAGCTCGCACATCGAGCTCTGCCGCTTCGACAGCCGCTCGGGAACCTCGCCGGGCGGGATCAGCGCGCCCGAGGCGGGCGGGATGCCGGTCTCGGTGGCGCCGAAGCTGTTGAGATAGGGCGCTGCGAGCGCGCGCGTGACCTCGGCGATCACGTGGCGCGGCACCAGGTCGGCCATCGCCCCGGTCATGCGCACGCCCTTGACCGCGAGCGGCGCGGCCCGGTGGCGCTCAAGCAGCCGGTCGATCACCCCCGGCATGAGGATCAACCAGCCGACCGGGTGGCCGGCCAGCACCTCGGCGATGTGGTCGAGGTCGAAGCCGTCGATCAGCGCCACCCGGCCGCCGATCAGAAGCGTGCCGATTGCGAGGTCGGTGGACGCCATGTGGAACATCGGCGCCCAGGCCGGGAACAGCTCGTCGCGGCCAATCCCGTAGTCGGCGCAGAACACCAGCACCCGGCTGATGAACGCACGCTGGCTGACCACCGCGCCCTTGGGCCGGCCGGTGGTGCCGCTGGTGTAGAGGATCACCAGGCCGTCCTCGGGGTCGGCGACCTCGACGGGCTCGGTCTCGGGCGCGGCGGCGAGCATCGCCTCGTAAGGCTCGCCCAGCTCGACCACCGTCGCCGGGCGCGCATCGAGCGCGGCCAGCGCCGCCGCGTGGCGCGGCGAGACCAGCGCCGCCTTGGGCGTGGTCAGGGCGACGCAGTAGTCGAGCTCGTCCGCGCCGAGCCGCCAGTTGAGCGCGGGCACGATCGCGCCGAGCTTGGCGGCGGCGAACTCGAGTTCCAGGTATTCGGCGCGGTTCTCGGACAGGATCGCGACCCGGTCGCCGCGGCCGATGCCGCGCGCGGCGAGCGCGTGCGCCAGGCGGTTGACCCGCCGGTTGAGCTCCCGATAGGTCCACGACCGCCGGCGGTCCTCGACCGCGATCCGGTCGGGCTGGCTTTGCGCCCGGTCGCGCAGCAGCCCGCCGACGGTTGCCCGGCCTGCGGCGGCCGCGATGGCGGCGCTATTGGGAATCATGATCGCTGCTATAGGTTTTTTTGAATGGTTCAAAACTCTATCTTCCGCCGGTCGCTTCCGGAGCATCCGGAGGAGACAGTACAGAAACCATCCACAATGTGGAGGATGACATCATGTGGAGTACCCCTGTCGTTCGTGAGATCGCCGTCGGTCTCGAGATCAACTGCTACGCCTGCGCCGACCTCTAAGGCACAGGCCACGAGCTGGAATGGTAAACCTCTCCGTCGGCGGAGACGGGGCCGTGACCACTCGGAGGCGATGTGATGCGAATCCGCGTGTTGGGCTCAGCCGCCGGCGGAGGGTTTCCTCAGTGGAACTGTAATCATCCCAACAGCCGCCGCGCCCGCACCGGCGATCCGGCGGCCAAGCGACGCACCCAGTCCTCGATCGCGATCAGCGCCGACGGCCGGCGCTGGTTCCTGTGCAACGCCTCGCCCGACCTGCGCCAGCAGATCCTCGACAACGACGTCCTCCATCCCCGCAACGGCCTGAGAAACAGCCCGATCCAGGGCGTGGTGCTGACCAACGCCGACGTCGACCATATCGCCGGGCTGCTGACCTTGCGCGAGTCGCAGCCGCTCGCGATCTATGGCACCGCGCGCGTGCTCGCGGTGCTCGCCGCCAACAACGTGTTCAACGTGCTTAACCCCGAGCTCGTCGCGCGCCGGCCGCTCGCGCTCGACGCGCCCAACCGGCTGGTCTGCCCGGACGGCGGCGACAGCGGCCTCGAGGTGGTGCCGTTCCCGGTGCCGGGCAAGGTGGCACTCTGGCTCGAGGACGCGTCCAAGGGCGCCAACTTCGGCACCGTCGCGGAGGACACTGTGGCGCTCGAGATCCGCGAGGACGGCGCGACCAAGGCGTTCTACGTGCCCGGCTGCGCGTCGATGCCGCCGGAGCTTGCCGAGCGCCTGCGCGGCGCGCCGCTGGTGTTCTTCGACGGCACGCTTTGGACCGACGACGAGATGATCCGCGGCCATGTCGGCGTCAAGACCGGCCAGCGCATGGGCCATATGAGCGTCTCCGGCGCCGACGGCACGATCGCCGCCTTCGCCGGTCTGGACGTCACGCGCAAAGTGTTCATACATATCAACACCACCAACCCGATCCTGCTCGACGACAGCGCCGAGCGTGCCAAGGCCGAGGCGGCGGGCTGGGAGGTGTCATATGACGGCATGGAGGTATCGGCATGAGCGACGCAGCCCTCGCCCGCGTCAAGCCGACGCAATGGTACGGCATCGAGGTCGATGAAGACCGCCTGCTCACGCCCGACGAGTTCAGCGAGGCGATGCAGCAGATCGGGCGCGAGCGCTACCACAACCTGCACCCGTTCCATAAGCTGCTGCACGGGGGTGCGCTCGACCACGGCCAGGTCCAGGCCTGGGCGCTCAATCGCTACTACTACCAGGCCAGCATCCCGCGCAAGGACCTGACCCTGATGGCGCGCCTGCCCAGCGCCGAGCTCAGGCGCGCATGGCGCAGCCGGGTGCTCGACCACGACGGCGTCGACGTCGAGACCGGCGGCATCGCGCGCTATCTGCAGCTCACCGAGCGGCTCGGGCTCGACCGCGACTACGTCACATCGACCCGCGGCATCCTGCCCGGCACGCGGTTTGCGGTCGATGCCTATGTCCACTTCGTCGCCGAGCGCTCGGAGCTCGAGGCGATCGCCTCGTCCTTGACCGAGCTGTTCGCGCCGTCAATCCATAAGGAGCGCATCTCGGGGCTGTCGCAGCATTACGACTGGGCCGACGACTACGCGCTCGCCTACTTCAAGAAGCGCCTCGGCGAGGCGCCGCGCGACGCGCTGTTCGGCCGCCAGTACGTGATCGACCACGCTCGCACCCGCGCCGAGCAGGAAGCGGTGCTGAACGCGATCCGGTTCAAGACCGACGTGCTGTGGGCGCAGCTCGACGCGCTGTATCTGGCCTATGTCGAGCCGGGCATGATCCCGCCGGGCGCGTTCGTGCCCGGCGCCGCGGGGCGATGATCGAGCGGCTGATCATCGACGGCGCAGCGCGGCCCAAGCTGCCGCGCCACGCCAAGCTGCGCTTCGACAAGCCGCGCGACAAATGGCTGATCCTGGCGCCCGAACGGGTGTTCGAGCTCGACCAGATCGCCTACGAGATCGTCTCGCTGTGCGACGGCGACCGCGCGCTCAGCGACGTCGTCGATACGTTGGCGGCGAAATTCGAGGCCCCGCGCGAGGTGATCGACAAGGACGTCACCGACCTGCTCCAGGGCCTGGCCGACAAGGGGTTCATCGTGTCATGACAGAGGTAATCGCGCACGCCCACGGCGCCGAGGCGAAGGCGCCGGACCGGCTGGTGCCCTATGCGGTGCTGGCGGAGCTGACCCACCGCTGCCCGCTGCAGTGCCCGTACTGCTCGAACCCGCTCGAGCTCGAGCGGGCGAGCGGCGAGCTCAGCACCGCGGAGTGGCGGCGGGTGATGGACGAGGCGGTCGACATGGGCGTGCTCCACGTCCACTTCTCGGGCGGCGAGCCGACCGTGCGCAAGGACTTGGAAGACCTGGTCGCGCACGCCGCCAAGGTCGGCCTGTACAGCAACCTGATCACCTCGGCGGTGCTGCTGAGCGAGGACCGGGTCACGCGCCTCGCCGACCTCGGCCTCGACCACGTCCAGATCAGCTTCCAGGACTCGACGCCCGAGCTCGGCGACCGGATCGCCGGCTACAAGGGCGCCATCGACAAGAAGACCCAGGCCGCGCGCTGGGTGCGCAAGGCCGGCATCCCGCTGACCGTGAACGCGGTCATGCACCGCCAAAACCTGCACCACCTCGAGGACATGATCGAGATGGCGGTCGCGCTCGACGCCGAGCGGATCGAGGTCGCCCAGGTCCAGTACTATGCCTGGGCGTTCAGGAACCGCGCCGCGTTCCTGCCCACCCGCGCCCAGCTCGACCGCGCGGTCGAGATCGTCGCCGAGGCGCGCGAGCGGCTGAAGGGCGTGCTCGTCTTCGACTTCGTCGTGCCCGACTACTACGCCCAGCGGCCGAAGTCGTGCATGGGCGGCTGGGGCCGCCAGTTCATCAACATCTCGCCGTCCGGCAAGGTGCTGCCGTGCCACGCCGCCGAGATCATCCCGGACCTCCACTTCGAGACCGTGCGCGACAAGCCGCTCGAGTGGATCTGGGAACACTCTGAGGCGTTCAACCGCTTCCGCGGCACCGCCTGGATGCCCGAGCCGTGCCGCAGCTGCGACCGGCGCGAGATCGACTGGGGCGGCTGCCGCTGCCAGGCGCTGATGCTCACCGGCCGCGCCGACGTCACCGATCCGGCCTGCGCGCTGTCGCCCGACCGCGCGCTGCTCGAGGAGCCGCTCAAGGAGGCGCTCGGCCCGCCGCCGCCGTTCGTCTACCGCCGCTACGGCAACGCCGACGCCTGAGCCCGCGCGGGGGACTGATGCCGGTCGTCGACCTGCCGCCGCTCGACAAGGCCGAGGTCGCGCGCAACTGGGCGGGGCGCGCGCCGGCCTGGAACCGCTGGGCGGAGCAGATCGAGAAGCTGGCCGAGCGCTTCAACCGGCCGCTGATCGAGGCCGCGCGGATCGCCCCCGGCATGACCGTGCTCGATCTCGCCTCGGGCACCGGCGAGCCGGCGTTGAGCATCGCGCGCCTGGTCGGGCCCGATGGGCGGGTGGTGGCGACCGACCTGGTCGACGACATGCTCGCCGGCACCCGGCGCCGCGCCGAGGCCGCGGGCCTCGCCAACCTCGACTGCCGGATCGCCGACATGGAGGCGCTCGGCTTCGCGGACGCGAGCTTCGACCGGGTCACCTGCCGGTTCGGGATCATGTTCGTGCCCGACCCGGTCACGGCGATGGCCGAGGCGCGGCGCGTGCTCAAGCCGGGCGCGTTGAGCGCCTGGATGGTGTGGGGGCCGATGCCCGACACCACCCTGTTCGAGGTCATCCAGCGCGAGGTGCGCGCCGAGCTCGGCCTCGCGCCCGAGCCCGACCTGCCCCAGTTCCGTTACGCCCGCGCCGGCCTGCTGGCGGAGGTGATGCGCGCCGGCGGCCTGGCCGAGGTCGCCGAGGCCGAGCTCAGGTTCACCGCCAGCCCGCCGGCCGGCTCGCGCTTCTGGGAGGCCAATGTCGAGATGTCGTTCGGCGAGCAGCTCGCCGGCCTGACGGACGCGCAACGCAGCCGGCTCGACGCGCGTGTCGAACGCGCCTTCGACGCCTATCTCGACGGCGACCGCTACCGCATCGAGGTCCACGTCCGCATCGGCACCGGGGTACGCCCGGGCTGAGCTACTCACCGGCGGGCACTGCCGTCGTCGCGGGCGCGCCTGCGACCTCCTCAAGCTCGGCGAGCCGCTCGGCGACCCGGCGCGTCTCGCGCTGGCGCCGCCACATCTCGGCATAGAGCCCGCCCTTGGTGAGCAGGTCCAGGTGGCGGCCGCGCTCGACCAGCCGGCCGCGGTCGAGCACCAATATCTCGTCGGCGTCGACCACGGTCGACAGGCGATGGGCGATGACGAGGGTGGTGTAGCCGCGCGACAGCTCGGCGAGGTTCGCCTGGATCTCCTTCTCGGTGGCCGAATCCAGCGCCGAGGTGGCCTCGTCGAACAGCATGATCTTCGGCCGCTTGAGCAGCGCGCGCGCGATCGCCACCCGCTGCTTCTCGCCGCCCGACAGTTTCAGCCCGCGCTCGCCGACCATGCTGTCGTAGCCGTCGGGCAGGCTGGCGATGAACTCGTCGATCTGGGCGAGGCGCGCCGCCTCCTCGACCTCGGCGTCCGAGCATCCGGGCCGCGCATAGGCGATGTTGTAGCGGATGGTGTCGTTGAACAGCACCGTGTCCTGGGGGACGATGCCGATCGCGGCGCGCAGCGAGTCCTGGGTGACCTCGCGCAGGTCCTGGCCGTCGATCCGGATCGCGCCGCCGCCGACCTCGTAGAACCGGAACAAGAGCCGCGAGATGGTAGACTTGCCGGCACCGCTCGGGCCGACGATCGCCACCGTCCGCCGCGCGGGCACGGTGAAGCTGAGATCGTGGAGGATCGGGCGGGCGGGCGTGTAGCCGAACGAGACGCGGTCGAACTCGACCACCCCGCCGGTGACGTGCAACGCCACCGCGTCCGGCCGGTCCTCGATCTCGGCGGCCTCGTCCAGCAGATCGAACATGCGCTCCATGTCGACCAGCGACTGCTTGATCTGGCGGTAGACGAAGCCGAGGAAGCCGAGCGGCTGGTAGAGCTGGAGCATGAACGCGTTGATCGCCACCAGGTCGCCGAGCTTGAGGCCGCCCGCGGCCACCCCGCGCGCGGCCAGCAGCAGCGCCGCGATCATGCCGACGGAAACCACGAACCCCTGGCCGATGTTGAGCAGCGACAGCGACACCTTGGTCGTGACCGCGGCGTTCTGGTAGCGCTGCAGGGACCTGTCGAAGCGCTGGGCCTCGTGCTCCTCGTTGCCGAAATACTTCACCGTCTCATAGTTGAGCAGGCTATCGATCGCCTTGGTGTTGGCCTGCTCGTCGGCGTCGTTCATGCGCCGGATGAAGCGGGTCCGCCATTCGGTGACCCACAGCGTGAAGCCGATATAGAACACCACCGAGGCGAGCGTGATCGCCGCGAACGGCGCCTCGTAGCGCCAGAGCAGGATGCCGACCACCAGGCCGATCTCGAGCAGGGTCGGCAGCACGTTGAACAGCATGAAGGTGAGCAGGAACTCGATGCCGCTGGTGCCGCGCTCGATGATCCGGCTCAAGCCCCCGGTGCGCCGGTCGAGATGGAAGCGGAGCGACAGCGCGTGCAGCTTGCGGAAGGTGCGCAGCGCCACCTCGCGCACCGCCTGCTGGGCGACGCGCGCGAACACCGCGTCGCGCAGCTCCGCGAACGCGACCGAGGCGAGCCGGGCGACGCCGAAGGCGAGGACCAGCGCGACCGGCACCGCGGCGAGCGCGGCGGCGCCGGCCGGATCGAGCGCGTCGACTACCTGGCCGAGCAACAGCGGCACCTGGACCACCGCCACCTTGGCGCCGATCAGGAACGCCATCGCCACCACCACCCGCAGCTTCAGGTCCGCGCGCCGCGGCGGCCACAGATAGGGCAGCAGCGTGGCGATGGTCCTGAAGTCGCGCTGTCGGCGCGGCGGGTGGTCGCGGTGTGTCGGCATTCCGGTCGCTGCGGTCATGGCTCGTTACCGCCGACCGTGCCCGGTCGGCGCCGCGCCGGTCAGCCCTCCGCCGCGCCGGGCACGAGGAAGATCTGGCCGGGATAGATCAGGTCGGGATCGCGGATCTGATCGCGATTGGCCTCGAAGATTAGCGTGTGCCGCACGCCGCGGCCATAGACCCGGCGCGCGATCCGCCACAGGCTGTTGCCCGGCTGGACCACCACCAGCCCCTCGGCCACCGCCCAGTCCTTGAGGTCGGCGATCGAGACCGGGGTCTCGATCCGCGCCACCACCGCCCCGCCCTCGCCCTGCTGGTCGATCCTGAGCGTGTACAGGCCCGGCGCGACGGTGTGGCCCGGGCTCAGCAGCCAGCGCCCTTCGGCGCCGGCGCTGGCGATGCCGATCAGGCGATCGTCGAGATAGGCGGCGATGTCGCTGCCGGGCAGCGCCTGGCCGGCGATGTCGAAGTCGCCGGCATCGTCGTAGGTCAGCGACTCGAGACGGAGGCCGCCGGGCGCCTCGAGCCCCGCCGACGGCTCGCCGCCCTGGAGCAGGCGTACCACGCCCTCGTCGCCGCGCGGCATCAGCACCGCCAGCGGCTCGGCGCCGGCCTCGGCCGGCGCCGCAGGGGCGCCCGGCGTCGACTCGGGCTCGGGCACCACCAGCACCACCACGCTTTCCGAGCGCGCCTCGAGGCCGGATGGCGAGCGCGCGACAATGCCGAGCTCGCGCGTGCCCGGCGCGATCGGCCGCTCGGCCAGCACCACCCACTCGCCGCGGGCGTCGGCGACGGCGGCGCCGATCAGCTGCTCGTGCTCGACCACGGCGACCTCGGCGCCGGGCTCGGCGCGTCCGGCGATCACGGCGCCGCCTTGCGGCGATATGCGCACGATGTCGAAGCTCGGCGCGCGCACGCCGGGCGGGTTGCTCACCGCCTGGGGCCGCGATTCGGGTGCCGCGAGCGGAGCGCTCGCCGCGGCTTCCTCGCGGGCAGGCGCGGGCGCGGGCACCGCCGCAGCGAGCCTCTGGCCGCCGGGGCCTGCACTGCCCGGCCCGGCGGCAGTCTCCGGCACCGCCAGCGCCCCGCCCGGCAGTGCCTCGCCCGCGGCGGGCGCAGGCGGCGCCGGGATGGTGACCGGCGCTTGAATTCCAGGCCCGGAGCTGCCCGGGCCGGCGGCGGTCTCCGGCACCTCCGGCGGCGCGGCCGGCATGGCCTCTCGGGCGGCAGCCCTGGGCGCCGGCGGCGGCACCAGCGCCTGCTCCGGCGGCCCCGCGTCCGACGGCCGTGCGGTTGCCGCCGGCGCCGCCAGCGATGCGCCCGCGCCCGCGGCCTGCTCGCTGACCGCAAGTCGCGCCGGCGGCCCGGTCAGTCGCGGCGGCGCGTCCTCCAGCAGCAGCCCGGGCGAGACCAGCTCCGAGGGCGGCGGCGCCGGCACGCTGCGGTCGACCTCCGGCTGTGCCGGCGGCTCCGATTCGGCGACCGCCTCCGGCACGTCCACCGGCGCGCCCGCGGCGGTGACCACGTCGACTCCGTCCACGTCGTCATCGCCGCGGCTCCACCAGACGTAGCCCAGCACCGCGATGGCCACCAGCAGCACCGTCGCCGCGCTCAACGTCACCAGCCGCCGCACGGCCCAACTCCTTCAGCCCGTTGGCTTTTCGGCGGAACAGTAATACCAGCGACACGGAACCGCAATCGGCGCGTGGGCAACCGGCGACAATCGGCCGCGGCGGCTCAGCGGAACGCCTCGACCTCGAGCAACAGCTCGACCTCGTCGCCGAGCGCGTCGAGCGCATAGGACATGCCGTGGTCGGAGCGGCGCACCGTGCCGGTGGCCGAGAAGCCGACCCGCACCTGACCTTCCGCGAACGGGTACGGCGCCAGGCGGTTGAAGGTCACGTCCAGCGACACCGGCATGGTGACGCCGAGCATGGTGAAGTCGCCGGTCACGGTCGCCCGGTTGTCGCCGGTCACCTCGATCGCGGTGCTGCGGAAGGTCAGCTCGGGGAACTCGGCGGCGTTGAAGAAGTCGGGCGAGCGCAGGTGGTCGTCGCGCGCGGCGTGGTTGGTGTCGACGCTCGCCGGGTCGATGGCGAGCTCGATACGGCCCGCCGCGGGCGCGTCGGGATCGAACAGGATCGAGCCCGTCATGGAATCGAAGCGCCCGAACACGCGCGAATAGCCGACATGGTCGATGCGGAAGTAGAGGCCGGTGTGCGCGGGATCGACGGCGTAGGTCGCCGGCTCCGCCAGTGCGGCCGGCGCCGCCAGCACGGCGGCGGCAGCCAGCGATGCGGTCAGCAGTCGGGTCCGGGTCATGGGTCCTCCCCTCGGTTGGTTCGAGTTCGATCGGTCAAAACGGCCTGAGCGGCCCGGCGGCGATGTGGGCGATCGCCACCGCGACCGCGGCGGGCACGGCGGCGGCCAGCGCCAGCACCACCGGCGCGAGCGCCTGGCCGATGCGCCCGCCCGGCGCCACCAGGCGGGCGAGCAGCCAGCCGGCCGGGCGGTCGGCGAACGGCACCAGCAGCAGCACCGCCAGCGCCGCCGCCGCGGCCTCGGTGAACAGCAACGCCTGGCTGGCGAGCGCGAGCAGCAGAGCGCCGCCGGCGAAGGTCGCGGCGCGCCCGCCGGCGATGCGCGCCACCGGCCAGTTCCACAGCGCGAGGCCGGCCATCGCCGCCGCCAGCGCCGCGGCGAGCTGGGAAATCGAGGCGCTGCGCCCGAGCAGCGCGACCAGCGCCAGCGCCGCCGCGGCGACCATGATCACCACCGCCGCGGTCAGGCCGGCGCCGGCCTGGGAGTCGAGCCTGAGCATCACCACCAGCCAGGCCGCGACCAGCGGCAATGCCGGCCACAGCAGGGTCGCCGGGTCGTCGAGGTCGAGGCGCGCGCCGAGCAGCCACAGCGCCGCCGCGCCCGCGCCGCCGGCCGCGACCAGGCGGACCAGCGGCGGCCGGGCGCGGGCGAGGTCGAGCCCGAGCCCGAGCGCCGCCGCCGCCGCACCCAGATAGGCGATCTTGTGCGCGCTCGACCGCGGCGGCAGCGGCGGCGCGCCGAGGATCAGCGCATAGGCCGCGGCGAAGCCCGCGATCACGGCGAGCGCGGCCCACGCCTCGGCGCGCGTGCCGGCCGCCGCGCGCGCCACGCCGGCGACCGCCGCCGCGACCGCGAACGGCACCACCGTGCTCTGGATCCTGGGATCGGCGAGCCACGCCTCCACCGCCGGCCTCCGCATGCGCAGTTGCCGGCGCATGTACCACGGCGCGACCGGCGCGTCATCCGGCCGCGGCCGCGGCCACGGGCTTGTGATCGGCCGGCCCGCCTTTCGTGCTACCGTGTGCCGGCAACCGGCGAGGGAGAGCGGTGGCCGAGATTCGTGCAATGTGCGTCTATTGCGGCTCGCAGACCGGCGTCGAGCCGGCGCATGCCGCGCTCGCGCGCGGGCTCGGGCGCGCGTTGGCCGCGCGCGACATCGAGCTCGTGTTCGGCGGCGGCGCGGTCGGGCTGATGGGCGTGCTCGCCGACGCCGCGCTCGGCGCCGGCGGCCGGGTCACCGGGGTGATCCCGCATTTCCTCGAGCAGCCCGAGATCGCGCATCCGGGCGTCACCCGGATGATCGTGGTCGACAGCATGCACGCCCGCAAGCAGCGCATGTTCGAGGCGGCGGACGCCTTCGCCGCGCTTCCGGGAGGTCTCGGCACGCTCGACGAGACGGTCGAGATGATCACCTGGCGGCTGCTCGGCCTGCACGACAAGCCGGTGGTGCTGATCGACCATCGCGGCTACTGGCGGCCGCTGCTGGCGCTGGTCGAGCACATGATCGCGGCCGGCTTCGCGCGCGCCTCGGTGCGCGATCTCTGCACGATCGTCGAGTCGGTGGACGGGCTGTTCGATGCGCTCGCCGCCCGGCCGGCGCCGCACCTTGCCGCCGACAGCGAGCGCCTGTAGCGGCCTTTGCAAGGCCGGGGCCGCTTGTTATACCCCGTCCGCGCCACCGACGCCGCCGAGGAGCTTCCGGCCATGCCCAAGATCACGGTCGCCAACCCGGTCGTCGAGCTCGACGGCGACGAGATGACGCGCATCATGTGGCGCTTCATCAAGGACAAGCTGATCCTGCCCTATCTCGACGTCGAGCTGGTCTATTACGACCTCGGCATCGAGTCGCGCGACGCCACCGACGATGCGATCACGGTCGCGGCCGCGGAGGCGATCAAGCGCCACCGGGTCGGCGTCAAGTGCGCCACCATCACCCCCGACGAGGCGCGGGTGAGGGAGTTCAACCTCAAGCGCATGTACCGCTCCCCCAACGGCACCATCCGCAACATCCTGGGCGGCACCGTGTTCCGCCAGCCGATCATCTGCCGCAACGTGCCGAGGCTGGTGCCGGGCTGGACCAAGCCGATCGTGATCGGCCGCCACGCCTACGGCGACCAGTACCGGGCGACCGACTTCCTGGTCCCCGGCAAGGGCAGGCTGACCATGCGCTTCGAGCCCGCCGGCGGCGGCGAGGCGATCGAGCGCGAGATCTTCGACTTCCCGGGCTCAGGCATCGCGCTCGGCATGTACAATCTCGACGACTCGATCCAGGGCTTCGCGCGCGCCTGCCTCAACTATGCGCTCGGGCTCGGCTGGCCGCTCTACATGTCGACCAAGAACACCATCCTCAAGGCCTATGACGGGCGCTTCAAGGACCTGTTCCAGGAGCTGTTCGAGGCCGAGTTCGCCGACCGCTACGCCGCCGCCGGGATCACCTACGAGCATCGCCTGATCGACGACATGGTCGCCTGTGCGCTCAAATGGGAGGGCGGCTTCGTGTGGGCGTGCAAGAACTATGACGGCGACGTGCAGTCGGACATCGTGGCCCAGGGCTTCGGCTCGCTCGGGCTGATGACCTCGGTGCTGCTGACCCCGGACGGCGAGGTCGTGGAGGCCGAGGCCGCGCACGGCACCGTCACCCGCCACTACCGCCAGTACCAGCAGGGCAAGGAGACCTCGACCAACCCGATCGCCTCGATCTTCGCCTGGACCCGGGCGCTGTGGTATCGCGGCAAGTTCGACGACACCCCCGAGGTGCAGCGCTTCGCCGAGGCGCTCGAACGCGTGTGCGTAGACACGGTCGAGGCCGGTTCCATGACCAAGGACCTCGCGATCCTGATCGGCCCCGACCAGGGCTGGCTCAACACCACCCAGTTCCTCGATGCGCTCGACCGGCGCCTCAAGGCCGAGATGGCAAAGGCGGCATAAGCCGGCCCGCGGGTCGAACGAGCGCCAGCCCGGCAAGCGCGATCACGGTGAACGCGGCGCCGGCGATGAACGGCGCGGGCGGGCCGATCCGGTCCCACAGGACGCCGGCAAGCACGCTCGCCGCGAGCGCGATCACGCCCGTGACCAGGTTGAGCAGGCCAAAGGCCGAGCCGCGCAGCGGCGCCGGCGCGGTGTCGGCGACCAGGGTCGCGAGCACGCCCTGGGTGAGCCCCATATGCAGGCCCCACAAGGCGACGCCGGCGAGCGCGCCCGCCACCCCGCCCGCGGCCGCGAGCACCAGGTCGGCCGCCACCAGCGCGGCGCAGCCGAGCGCGAACGGCAGCTTGCGGCCGGCGCGGTCGGCAATGAGCCCGGCGGGGAACGCCGACAGCGCGTAGGCCGCGCTCA
>DASWHU010000063.1:0-14274 GCA_036398035.1 Alphaproteobacteria bacterium
CGCCCATGCCGCCCATGCCGCCGCCCGGCATCGGCGCGGCCTCCCTCTTCTCCGGGCGCTCGGCGACCATCGCCTCGGTGGTGATCAAGAGCCCCGCCACCGAGGCCGCGTCCTGAAGCGCGATGCGCACCACCTTGGCCGGGTCGACGATGCCGGCCTGGACCAGGTCGCAGTAGACCTCCGACTGCGCGTCGAAGCCGAAGCGCTGGTTCTTGGACTCGCGGACCTTGCCGACCACCACCGAGCCGTCGACGCCGGCGTTCTCGGCGATCTGGCGCAGCGGCTGGCCGAGCGCGCGCCGGACGATGTCGACGCCGACCTTCTGGTCCTCGTTCTCGGGATTGAGGCCGTCGAGCACGCGCGCGGCGTAGATCAGGGTCACGCCGCCGCCCGGCACGATGCCCTCCTCGACCGCGGCGCGGGTCGAATGCAGCGCGTCCTCGACCCGGTCCTTGCGCTCCTTGACCTCGGTCTCGGTGGCGCCGCCGACCTTGATCACGGCGACGCCGCCGGCGAGCTTGGCCAGGCGCTCCTGCAGCTTCTCGCGGTCGTAGTCGGAGGTGGTGTCGTCGATCTGCTGGCGGATTTGGGTGCAGCGGCCCTCGATCGCCGCGCGCTTGCCGGCGCCGCCGACGATGGTGGTGTCGTCCTTGGTGATGTTGACCCGCTTGGCGCTGCCCAGCATGTCGAGGGTGACGCTCTCGAGCTTGATGCCGAGGTCCTCGGAGATCACCTGGCCGCCGCCGAGGACGGCGATGTCCTCGAGCATCGCCTTGCGCCGGTCGCCGAAACCCGGCGCCTTGACCGCGGCGACCTTCAAGCCGCCGCGCAGCTTGTTGACCACCAGCGCCGCCAGCGCCTCGCCCTCGACATCCTCGGCGATCACCAACAGCGGCCGGCTCGACTGCACCACCGCCTCCAACAGCGGCAGCAACGCCTGCAGGCTCGACAGCTTCTTCTCGTGGATCAACAGATACGGATTGTCGAGCTCGCACTCCATCTTCTCGGCGTTGGTGATGAAGTAGGGCGAGAGATACCCGCGGTCGAACTGCATGCCCTCGACCACCTCGAGCTCGGTCTCCAGGCCCTTGGCCTCCTCGACCGTGATCACGCCCTCCTTGCCGACCTTGTCCATCGCCCGGGCGATGAAATCGCCGATCGCGCGCTCGCCGTTGGCCGAGATGGTGGCGACCTGGGCGATCTCCTCGCTGGTCTTGATCGCCTTGGCCTGCTTGGTGAGGTGCTGGACCACCGCCTCGACCGCCATGTCGACGCCGCGCCTGAGGTCCATCGGGTTCATGCCCGCGGCGACCGACTTGAGCCCCTCGCGGAAGATCGCCTGCGCCAGCACGGTGGCGGTGGTGGTGCCGTCGCCGGCGATGTCGCTGGTCTTGGTCGCCACCTCGCGCACCATCTGCGCGCCCATGTTCTCGAACTTGTCGGACAGCTCGATCTCCTTGGCGACCGTCACCCCGTCCTTGGTGATCCGCGGCGCGCCGAACGACTTGTCGAGCAAGACGTTGCGGCCCTTCGGCCCCAGCGTCACCCTGACCGCATTGGCCAGAATGTCGACCCCGCGCGCCATGCGCGTGCGCGCATCGGTACTGAACCGTACGTCCTTCGCTGCCATTGCCTGCTTCCCTACTCCATCACGCCCATGATGTCGGACTCCTTCATGATCAGCAGCTCCTCGCCTTTGATCTTGACCTCGGAGCCCGACCACTTGCCGAACAGGATGCGGTCGCCCTTCTTGATGTCCGGCTCGACCAGCTTGCCGTTCTGGTCGCGCGCCCCGGCGCCGACCGCGAGCACCTTGCCCTGGCTCGGCTTCTCCTTGGCGGTATCCGGGATGATGATGCCGCCGGCGGTCCGCTCGTCTTCCTCGATCCTGCGCACCAGCACGCGATCTTGAAGCGGCCTGACATTCATGTTGCGCCTCCCTCCCCGATAGCTGCCGACGCCCGGGGCCGCGGGTCGGGGGACCGGCCTTGGCACTCCCGCGCTCGGACTGCTAACCATGTGCCCCGGCATATACGACCGGGCGTGCCAGGTGTCAACGGGACGCCGCCGGGCGGTCCTGCGGGCTTCCGAACCGGTCGCCGAAGCGGGCGACGTCCGCCGGATCGAGGGCGACGCGCACGTGGACCGCGGCCGTGCCGTCGCGTCGCGTCAGCACCTCGCCGTGGCGGTACAGCCAGGCCAGCGCCGCGCCGTCGCCGAGGTCGACATCAAGGTCGAGCACCCGCCGGCCATGCGACAGCTTGCGGCCGATCAGCGCCAGCAGCGCCGCGCGGCCGGTGCCGGCGAGCGCCGAGACGGCCACCGCGTCCGCGTTGCCGGCGCACCGTGCCTCGAGCGCCTGCCTTTGGCCGGCGTCGAGCAGGTCGATCTTGTTGTGGACCTCGACCACGCGCGCGCGATCCTGGTCGTCGATGTCGAGGGTGCGCAGCACCGCCCGCACGTCGTCGGCCTGCGCGCCCGCGTCCGCGTGGGCCGCATCGCGCACGTGCACGATCAGGTCGGCCAGGATCACCTCTTCGAGGGTGGCGCGAAACGCGGCGATCAGGTCGGTCGGCAGGTCGGAGATGAAGCCGACCGTATCGGACAGGATGACCGTCCGCCCGGACGGCAGCACGGCGGCGCGCATGGTCGGGTCGAGGGTCGCGAACAGCCGGTCCGCCGCGGCGACGTCGGCGCCGGTGAGCCGGTTGAACAAGGTCGACTTGCCGGCATTGGTGTAGCCGACCAGAGCCACCAACGGATAGGGCACGCGCCGGCGCGCGGCGCGCTGGAGGCCGCGGGTGCGCACCACCTCGGCGAGCGCGCGGCGGATGCGCACGATGCGCCCGTCGATCAGGCGCCGGTCGGCCTCGAGCTGGGATTCGCCGGGGCCGCCGATGAAGCCGAGGGCGCCGCGCTGGCGCTCGAGGTGCGTCCAGGACCGTACCAGGCGGCTGCGCTGGTAGGTGAGCGCGGCAAGCTCGACTTGCAGGCGCCCCTCGGCGGTGCGCGCGCGCGCGCCGAAGATCTCGAGGATCAGGGCGGTGCGGTCGAGCACCTTGCACGACCACGCCTTTTCAAGGTTGCGGTGCTGGACCGGGGTCAGCGCGGCGTCGACCACCACCACGTCGGGGGGGCGGCCGTCGGCGGCGCGCAGGCGCTCGGCGATCTCGGCCACCTTGCCCCGCCCGACCAGGGTCGACGGCCGCGGCGTGCGCACCGGCACCACCTCGGCCAGCGCAACCTCGAGGTCGATCGCGCGCGCCAGCCCTACCGCCTCGTCGAGCCGCGCTCGCCCGCTGCGCGTGCTGGCCCCGGGCTGCCGCGCCCGCCCGCTGGCCATCGCCGGGTGCAAGACCCACGCCCGCCCTGTCGGACCGACGATGGCGGCCGCGGCGTGGCCGTTAACGGGTGCGGTGCGCGTCACTTCGATTCAGGCTTCCTCGCTCGTCTTGTCAGGCTCGAACAATTGGACCGGCGTTCCCGGCATCACCGTGGATATGGCGTGCTTGTAGACCAGTTGCGAGATGCCGTCGCGACGGAGCAGCACGCAGAAATTGTCGAACCAGGTGATAACCCCTTGCAGCTTGACCCCGTTGACCAGGAATATGGTCAACGGCGTCTTGTTCTTGCGAACGTGGTTCAGGAACACGTCCTGCACGTTCTGGGTCTTGTCGGCCGCCATCTGTGTGTTCCCCCCTCCTGGTTCTCGCTCGGATCGACGCGGCCCGCGCGTGGCCTTCCCTCCAGGCCCGCGTCGTAGCTATCCGTCGAGGAACGCCTATAGCACCCGTTTTCACCCCCCCGCGCAAGCCCGCGCGCGCGGCGGCGGCGCGCGATTCCGGCCGCGGAGCTGGAAGACGGTTGCTCAAGCAGCTGTTCTGGAAGCGAAATCGAGGTAGAGCGACCGCAAACGCTCGGTCGTGGACCCGGGCTTGCCGTTGGCCACCGGATGATCGTCGATCCGGATCACCGGCACCACGAACGAGCTGGTGCTGGTCAGGAACGCCTCGCGCGCGCGCCTGGCGTGGTCGGGCGTGAACGCGCGCTCGGCGACCGCGAGGCCCGAGCCGCGGGCGAGCCCGATCAGCCGCCGGCGGGTGATGCCGCTGAGGATGTCGTTGCTTTCGGGCCGGGTCAGGATGGTGCCGTCGGTGTCGACGATCCAGGCGTTCGATTGCGCGCCTTCGGTGACCAGGCCCCGGTCGTCGACCTGCCAGGCCTCGTACGCGCCGGCCTCGGCCGCCGCCTGCTTGGCCAGCACGTTGGCCAACAGCGACACCGACTTGATGTCGCGCCGGCGCCAGCGCAGGTCGGGCACGGTGATCACCGCCACGCCCTCGGTCAGCGCCGCCGCAGTCGCCGGCCGCGCCCGGCGCGCGGTGACCACCACCGACGGCCGCACGCCGACCGGGAAGGCATGGTTGCGGGGCGCCCGGCCGCGGCCGATCTGGAGATAGACGATGCCCTCGGCCACCCGATTGCGCCGGACCACCTCGTCGAGCACGGCGTCGAGCGCGGCGCGGCCCATCGGCGCGGCGATCCGCATCTCGCCGAGCGAGCGCTCCAGCCGCTCGTGGTGCAGCGCGCGATCGATCAGTCGACCGCCGAGCACGGCGATCACTTCGTAGACCCCGTCCGAGAACTGGGTCGCGCGGTCCTCGATATGCATCTCGGCGCCGCCGTGGGGCAGGTAGCGGCCGTTGACATAGGCGATGCGGGACATCGCAGCCCTCGTTTCAGCGTTGCCAGAACTCCGGCGTTAATAGCATCAGCACCGCGAACAGCTCCAGCCGCCCGACCAGCATGCCGAGCGCGAGCAGCCAGTGCGCGGTCTCGGGCAAGGAGGCGAGCGAGCCGCCGAGACCCGCGGCGCCGGTGAGCAGCGGCCCGGTGTTGGCGATCGCGCTGAGCGCAAGCAGCATCGACCGCTCGGCATCGAGGCCGACCGCGGCGAGGCCGAGCGCAAGCGTGATCAGGCAGGCCAGGAACAGGACGAAGTAGGCCCACACCGCCTCCATCGCCGAATCGGTGATCGAGGTGCGGCCGAGCTTGATCACCACCACCCCGTGCGGGTGCGCCAGCCGCTCGAGCTCGCGCACGCTCTGGCGCAGCAGCAGCAGGGCGCGCCCCAGCTTGATGCCGCCGGCGGTCGAGGTCGACGCGCCGCCGACCAGCACCAGCCCGGCCAGCACCAGGACGACGAACACCGGATCGGGCCCCGAGTCCGCGCCGGCGCCGTAGCCGGTGGTAGTGGCCGCGGAGACGGCCTGAAACAGCGCGCGACGCAGCTCGGCGCCGATCGCGCCTGCGCCTTCCGCGACGCCGAGCACGGCGAGCAGCACGGCGGCGGTGGCCACCACCAGCAGCATGAACCCGGTCTCGGGATCGGCGCCATAGGCGCGCGGGCGGCCGCACAGCGCCGCCCAATGGACGGTGAAGTTGATCGCACCCGCGGCCATGAACAGGATCAGCACCATCTCGGCCATGCCGTTGCCGAGCGCGAGAGGCCCGCCGCGGTCGGGGCTGAAGCCGCCGGTTGACACGGTGCTCAGCGCGTAGCATGCGGCGTGGAAGCTGGTCAGGCCGGTGGCGGCGAGCGCCATGAAGCACAGGACGGTGAGGACCGCATAGGGCACCAGCACCGCCTGCGCGGCCTGGAAAAAGCGCGGGCGGAACGGCTCGGCCAGCCGCTCGGGCGACGACGCGCCGGCGCGGCGGGCGCGCGTGGCGAACCCGACCTGGGGGATCAGGGTGGCGGCGAACACCAACGTCGCTGCGCCGCCGATCCATTGCAGAAGGGCGCGCCACAATACCACGCTGCGGCCGGCGCCGGCCGGGTCGGCGATGACGCTGAGCCCGGTCGTGGTCAGGCCGGAGACCGCTTCGAGCACCGCCCCCGGCGCGTTCGGCGCGACCCCGGCAAGCGCGAACGGCAGCGCCGCGAACAGCGACAGGCCGGCCCAGCCGAGCGCCGCCAGCACCAGCGCGTCGCGCCGGGTCACCCGCCGCCAGGTGCCGCGCCCGACCAGCAGCAAGACCACGCCGAAGAACAACGCCGTGCCCGCGCCCAGACCGAAGGCGCGCACATCCGCCGCCTCGCCGAGCGCAAGCGCCACCGCGAGCGGCGCAAGCTCGGCCGCGGCGAGGCCGACCAGCAATGCCCCGAGCAGGGCCAGTATCGTGGCCGCGGCCATGATCCGAGCCCCTGCCCGCCGACGCCGGCCTCAGAAGAAGCCGAGGGCGACCGCGAACATCCGCTCGACCTTCTTCACCGCATCGTGGGGGGCGAAGATGATCACCCGGTCGTGCTCTTTGACCGAGTTTGCGGCGCGCGGAATGATCACCTCCTCGCCGCGCACGATCGCCCCGACCAGCACGCCCTTCGGCAGCTTGACGTCCTTCAAGGGCGGGCCGACCAGCGGCGAGGTCGCCATCGCCTCGGCCTCGATCACCTCCGCCTCGCCGCCGCGCAACGAATAGACCGAGCGGATGCGCCCGCGGCGGATGTGCTGGAGGATGCTGGACACGGTAATGCCGCGCGGGCTTACCGAGGCGTCGATGCCGAGCGGCGAGATCAGCGGCGCATAGGTGCTCGAGTTGACCAGGGTCACGGCGCGGGCGCAGCCGTGCCGCTTGGCCAGCACCGAGGCGAGCACATTGACCTCGTCGTTGGCGGTGACGGCAAGCACGGTCTCGGTATTGGCGATGTTGGCTTCTTTGAGGATGTCGGTGTCCAGCGCGTCGCCGTTGATCACGATGGTGCGCTCGAGCCGGTCGGCGACGAACTCGGCGCGCTCCTTGTCGAACTCGATCAGCTTCAGGTTGATGTTGGGATTGGTCTTCTCGATCTGGCGTGCCAGCAGCAGCCCGATATTGCCGCCGCCGATGATGACCAGCCGCCGCGCCGCCTGTTCCTCGTGGCCGAACAGGACCATGGCGCGGGCGAGCTGCGCGGTCTCGGCGACGAAGTAGACCTCGTCGCCCGCGACCAGCTGCTCCATGCGCTCGGGAAACAGGGTCACCTCGTTGCGCACGATGCACACGATGGTGATGTTGAGGTCGGGGAACAGCTCGTTGAGCTGGCCGAGCGGCGTGTTGACCACCGGGCAGGACTCGCCAAGCCGTACGCCCACCAGCCGCACCCGATCGTCGGCGAACGAGGTCATGTCGAGGGCGCCGGGGACCTCGAGCCGCCGGCCGATCGAGTTGGCCACCTCGACCTCGGGCGAGATAACCACGTCGATCGGCATATGCGCGCGGCTGAACAGGTCGGCCCAGGCCGGATCGAGATAGGCCTGATGGCGGATGCGCGCGATCTTGGTCGGCACGTTGAACAGCGAGTGCGCGACCTGGCAGGCGACGATGTTGATCTCGTCCGACTGGGTCACCGCGATCAGCATGTCGGCGTCCTCGGCGCCGGCGAGCTTGAGCACGTCGGGGTGCGAGGCGAAACCGAGCATCGCCTGCACGTCGAGCGCCTCGCCGACCTTCTCGATGCGCTCGGGCGCCTGGTCGATGACCACGACGTCGTTGTCCTCCGCCGCCAGATGCCGGGCGATGTTGAAGCCGACCTCACCGGCGCCGCAGACGAGCACTCTCAACTCAAACGCTCCGATCGGGTGTTGCGGGGGCGGTGCCGGGCGGGCTCGCGCCCCGCCCTACCTTTCGTCGCCGGTGATGCCGAGCGACTTGAGCTTTCGGTGCAGCGCCGAGCGCTCCATGCCGACGAACGACGCGGTTCGCGAGATGTTGTGCCCGAACCGGGTCACTTGCGCCTGCAAATATTGCCGTTCGAACATCTCCCTCGCCTCGCGCAGCGGCAGGGTCATGATCTCGGCCCCGTTCTCCGATCGCATCGCCGCCGGTGTCGCGACCAGCAGCTCGGGCGGCAACATGTCGGCGGTCACCGGCTCGGCGATGTCGCCGGGCGCCATGATCAGGATCCAGTCGACCAGGTTGCGCAGCTGGCGCACGTTGCCCGGCCAGTCGCAGGTCTGCAGCACCGCCATCGCGTCCCCGGCCAGTGCGCGCCCGGCCAGGCCGTAGGCGCCGGCCTTGGAGACGAAATGGCTGACCAGCTGCGGGATGTCCTCGCGCCGATCGCGCAACGGCGGCACCCGGATCGGAACCACGTTGAGCCGATAGAACAGGTCCTCGCGGAACTTCTTGTTGGTGATCTCGGCCGGCAGGTCCTTGCTGGTCGAGGCCAGCACGCGCACGTCGACCTGTATGTTGCGGCTGCCGCCGACGCGGCGGAAGGTCTGCTCCTGAAGCACGCGCAGGATCTTGCCCTGGGTCTGCAACGGCATGTCGGCGACCTCGTCGAGCAGCAGCGTGCCGCCATGGGCCTGCTCGAATACCCCGATCTTGCGCGGACCCGTCTCGTTTTCGCCCGCGCCCTCGACCCCGAACAGCTCCTCTTCCATCCGCTCCGGCGTCATCGCCGCGGCGTTGATCACCACGAACGGGCCGTTGGTGCGCCGGGACCGGCCGTGGAGCAGGCGCGCCACCACCTCCTTGCCCGAGCCGGCGGGACCCGAGATGAGCACGCGGCTGCCGGTCGGCGCGACCTTGTGGACCGCCTGGCGCAGCACCGACATGGCGTGGCTGTCGCCGATCAGCACGGACTCGGTGACCGCACGCTGGCGCAGCTCGGCGTTCTCGCGCCGCAGGCGCGAGGCCTCGAGCGCGCGCTCGACGCTGAGCAGAAGCCGATCCGCCTCGAACGGCTTCTCGATGAAGTCGTAGGCACCGAGCCGGATCGCCTTGACCGCGGTCTCGATATTGCCGTGGCCGCTGATCATCACCACCGCGAGCTCGGGATAGCGCGCCCTGATCTGCTGCAACAGCGCAATGCCGTCCAGCCGGCTGCCTTGCAGCCAGATGTCGAGCAGCACCAGGCCCGGAAGCCGGGCGCCGATCTCGCTCGCCGCGCTGTCGGCGTCCCACGCCTCGCGCGTCTGGAAGCCCTCGTCGGCGAGGATGCCGGCGATCAGGGAACGGATGTCCCGCTCGTCGTCGACGATCAATACTTCACTGGTCATCGAACCGGTTCGACCGCGTCCACACCAGGGCCTTGCGAGGCTCTTGTCGAGGATCGGCGCGGAAACACGAGGAGTGCGCGGGCGCCACCCATTGAGCCGTCGGTCAGCTGCACCTCGCCACCATGATCCTCCATGATCTTCTTGACGATGGCAAGACCGAGCCCGGTCCCGCGCTCGCGCGTGGTGACGTAGGGCTCGGTCAGCCGGCTGCGCTGCTCCAGATCCTGCGGCAGCCCCCTGCCGTTGTCCTCGATCGCCACCGTCAGCCGCTCGGCCGAGGACGCATCGATGCGCACCGCGACCCTGCCCGGGGGCAAGGCGGCGGCGTTGGCGGCGCGCCCGTCGATGGCGTCGATCGCGTTCTGAAGCATGTTGGTCATCGCCTGGCCGACCTGCGCGGCGTCGCAATGCAGCGCCACCGGCGGCACCGGCGCCTCGACCTCGAAGCCGATCTCGGGATGGGCATGCCGTTGCAAGGCGACCGCCGCCGCGACGATCCCGGTCAGGTCGGCCTCGACCAGCACCGGCGCCGGCATGCGGGCAAAGGCCGAGAACTCGTCGACCATGCCGCGGATCGCGCCCACCTGGCGCACGATCGTGTCGACGCAGTCCGAGAACACCTGCTCGCCCTCGCCCAGCCGTGCCCGGTACTTGCGGCGCAGGCGCTCCGCCGACAGCTGGATCGGGGTCAGCGGGTTCTTGATCTCGTGGGCGATACGGCGGGCGACGTCCGCCCAGGCCGCGGCGCGCTGGGCATGGACCAGGTCGGTGATGTCGTCAAAAGTGACGACGTAGCCGGTGATGCGCCCGTGCGTGCGCTGGGCGCCGATCCGCACCAGCAGCTCGCGCGCCCGGTTGTCGCGGATGATCGACACCTTGTCCTGCACGTGGCCGGCCGAGCCGGCGCGCAGGTCGGCCATCAAGTCGGCCATCTCCGGCACGGCACGCTCGAGCGGCTGGCCGACGAGCGAGTCCGCGCTGACCGCCAGGAGGTCGAGCGCGGTCTGGTTGGGCAGGAAGATCCGGCCGTCGCGGTCGAGCCCCAGCACGCCGGCCGAGACGCCGTACAGCACCGCCTCGGTGAACCGGCGGCGGTTGTCGATCTGCGTGTTGGCCTCGATCAGCTCGGTACGCTGGCTTTCGAGCTGGCCGGTCATGCGGTTGAACGCCCGGCTCAGCGCCGCGATCTCGTCGCCGACATGGCCCTCGGCGACGCGCACGGAAAGGTCGCCCGCGCGCACCCGCTCGGTCGCGCCGACCAGCGCCGAGATCGGCCGGATCAATCGGTTGGTGAACACCAGCCCGATCCATACCGCGGCCAGCAGCAGCAGCAGGGCGACGACGACATAGAGCAGGGTGAAGGTGATCTGGATTCCCGACCGCCGGGCCTCGAGCGCCTTGTAGTCGGACACCGCGCTGGACAGGCGCACCATGTGGTTGAGCACCTCCGCGTCGACGAAGCGGCCGACATAGAGGAACGCGCCGACCATGCCGTCGATGCGCGCCAGCGCGCGGATGCGATCGCTCTCGTCGCTGGTCATGATCACCAGCTCGCCCTCGGCGGCGCGCTGCAACGCCGCATTGGCGATCGGGTCGAACTCGAGCACGAAGCTCAGCCGGCTGCGCGCCAGGATCTTGCCGTCGCCGCGCACGATGATCGCCTCGGACAGCGAGCGCTCGCCGGCCATCGCATCGAGCAGGCGGTTGAGCTCTTCCGGCGAGCCGAGCACCGCGGAGTCCTGGCGGTTGAGCGTCGCGACCATCGACAGGATGTCGGCGCGGATGAACTCGCGGTGATCCTTGAGATATGCCTCCGACACGGCCAGCGACCGGTCGAGCGCGGTGCGCACGCGGTCGTTGAACCAAGTCTGGATGCCGAGGTTGAAGAACGTCGCCGAGAACACGGCGACGACGATCGCCGGCGCCACCGCGACCAGGCTGAACATGGCGACGATGCGCGCGTGCAGGCGCGATCCGACCGAGCCCTGGCGCCGCTCGATCCACAGCCGCACCAGATGCCAGGCGACCAGGGCGCCGAGCAGCAGCAGCAGCACCAGGTCGATGTTGAGCATGATCAGGACGGTCGTCACCGTGCCGCCGTCGGGCGACATCGACCCGGTCAGCAGCACGTAAGTGGCGATGCCGAAGATGCCCGCCGCGATCGCGACCGCGATCGCCAGCCTGCGAGTCACGCTCGGGCGCAGCGGCCAGCGGGGCGCGAGCCTGCGCCAGCCGGCGGGCGCCGCGGGCGAGGAGTCGATGCTCATGGCGATGCCTCGGTCACGGGCCGGGGCCTATTTCGGCGACCGCACGACCTGGATCTCGAGCTCGCGGATCTTCTTGCGCAGGGTATTCCGATTGACGCCAAGGACTTTCGCCGCCTTGATCTGGTTGCCGCGGGTCGCCGCCAAGGTGCGCAGTATCAGGGGTCGTTCGACCTCGCGCAGGATGCGACCGTACAGGCCCGCTGCGGGCAGTGTACCCTTGTGGGCGGAAAAATACTGCGCGATGTGGCGGTCGACCGAGGCGGTCAGGTTGTCGGCGTCGATCTTGGCGCCGGTGCGCGGCCCGCTGCGGCCGTCGGATAGCTCGGCGGCGACGATCGGCTCGGTGATGACCTCCTCGGCGTAAAGCGCCGCCAGCCTGCGCACCAGGTTCTCGAGCTCGCGCACGTTGCCGGGCCAGCCATACGACTTGAGCCGCGCCATCGCCTCCGGCGTCACCGACTTCGCCGGCAGGCCCTCGTCCTGGGCGCGGGCGAGGAAGTGCTTGACCAGGATCGGCACGTCGTCGGCCCGCTCGCGCAGCGGCGGCAGGCGCAGCGGCACCACGTTGAGGCGATAGAACAGGTCCTCGCGGAACAGGCCGCGCTCGATCAGCTGGGTCAAGTCGCGGTGGGTGGCGGCGATGATGCGCGCGTCGGTGCGGATCGGCTGGCGGCCGCCGATGGTGGTGTACTCGCCCTGCTGGAGCACCCGCAGCAGGCGCGTCTGCGCCTCGGGCGGCATGTCGCCGATCTCGTCGAGGAACAGGGTGCCGCCGTTGGCCTGCTCGAAGCGGCCGATCGAGCGCCCGCTGGCACCGGTGAACGCGCCGCGCTCGTGGCCGAATAGCTCGCTCTCGATCAGCTCGCGCGGGATCGCCGCCATGTTGATCGCCACGAACGGCATGCCGCGCCGCTTGCCGTAGTCGTGCAGCGCGCGCGCGAACAGCTCCTTGCCGGTGCCCGACTCGCCGCTGATCATGACCGTGAGGTCGGTGCCCATCAGGCGCGCCAGCATGCGGTAGACCTCCTGCATCGCCGGCGAGCGGCCGACCAGCGGCAGGCCCTCGTCGGGCTGGTCGGCGGCCGCAGCCGGCCGGGCGAGCTCGCCCTCGGGCGGTTCGGCCAGCGCGCGGCGGACAACCGCGATCAGCTCGTTGAGGTCGAACGGCTTGGGCAGGTACTCGTAGGCGCCGCGCTCGTTGGCGCGGATCGCGGTCAGCAGCGTGTTGCGCGCGCTCATCACCACCACCGGCAGGTCGGGGCGGACGCTCTTCAGTCGCGGCAGCAGCTCGAGCCCGTCGTCGTCGGGCAGGACCACGTCGGTGATCACCAGATCGCCCTCGCCGCCGTTGACCCAGCGCCACAAAGTCGCCGCCGTGCCGGCGCCGCGCACCGTATAGCCGAGCCTGCCGAGCGCTTTGCCGAGCACGGTGCGGATGGAGCGATCGTCGTCCGCGATCAGAATCGTCGCCGGCTCAGTCATCGCGCCAGGTCTCCTCAAGGATGCCCGGCACCGCCGCAGGCAGGCGGACGTTGAAGATGGTCCGGCGGTGCCGGGTGTCGACCTCGACCAGGCCGCCGTGGTCGCCGACGATCTTGGCCACCAGCGACAGCCCGAGCCCGGTGCCGTCGCGCTTGGTGGTCACGAACGGGTCGAACAGGTGGTTGCGCAGGTCCTCCGGGATGCCCGGCCCGTTATCCTGTATCGACACCAGGATCGGCAGGTCCTGACGCTTGCGCCCGCCGGCGTCGGCGAACTTGAGGCCGTGCTGATAGCGGGTCGAGATCACGATCTCGCCGGCCTCCGGCGGCACTGCCTCGACGGCGTTCTTGACCAGGTTCAGGAACGCCTGGATCAGCTGGTCGCGGTTGCCGAGCACCGGCGGCAGCGACGGATCGTAATGCTCGGCGAAGCGCACGCCCTCGCCCGCCGCGCTCGCCATCAGCCGGCGGACATGGTCGAGCACGGTATGGATGTTGATGCGTTCGCGGTCCGGCGGCCGCTCGTCATGGAACACGTCCATGCGCTCGACCAGCGCCCGGATGCGGTCGGTCTCCTGGCAGATCAGCTGGGTCAGCTCGTGCTCGGGCGGGTCCAAGAACTGCTCCAGCAGCTGGGCCGCGCCGCGAATCCCGGACAACGGGTTCTTGACCTCGTGGGCGATCACCGCCGCCATGCCGGCGACCGAGCGCGCCGCGCCGCGATAGGTCAGCTGGCGGTCGAGCTTCCACGCCATCGACCGTTCCTCGAGGCAGACCACGATCACCGAGGGATCATCGCCGAGCGGCGCCACCTGGACGTCGACCGTAAGCTCGCCGATGCGCGGCCCCGACACCACCACCGCGTAGTCGCTGACCGTATGGCCGCGCTCGCCGACCTGGTCGACCAGCGCCACCAGCTGGCTGTCGGGGGCGACGATCTCAGTCAGCCGCTGGCGGCTCAGATAGCCGGCGCCGGCACCGAGCAGCTGCTCGGCCGCCGGATTGGCGGCGAGAATCCGGTGGTCGCGGCCGATCACCACCACCGCGATCGGCAGCGCATCGAGGATCGCCCGCGCCTCGGGCGCCATCGCGGGGACGTTTTGCAGCGACATGGGACGACTTTGCTTCCGGCCTGCCCAAAAGTTAGGCATTACTTAAAGGCAAGCGCCGGCGCGTGCAACGGGAATGCGCCACGCCGGCCTCCCCGGGCGCGCCTTGGCAACCGGATCGGCGCGGAGTACCGTGCCGCCGGCCGATGGACGCTGCGCCATGTTCGAGACCGTCGCCCTGATCGTCGCTGCGGGACGCGGCCAGCGGCTGGGCGGGGCGGTTCCCAAGCAATATCTGACCCTCGCGGGCGAGCCGCTTCTGCGCCGCTCGGTGCGCGCCTTCGCCGGCCACCCGGCGGTCGAAGCGGTGCGGGTGGTGATCCACCCGGCCGATCGCGCAATCTATGACCAGGCGGTCGCCGACCTCGCC
>DASWHU010000064.1:0-1602 GCA_036398035.1 Alphaproteobacteria bacterium
GCCCGCATAGAGCATGGTGAGGTCGGTGAGCCTCACGCCCACGCCGCCAAGGCCGAGCGCGAGCCCTGGCGCTTCGCGGCGTGGCAGCACGAGCGGCGCTCCGGCCTCGGCGAGGCGCGCGATGAGGCGGCTCGGTCCCACCTCGTCGAGCACGGCGACGGCCGGCACGTTCAGCGACAATTGCAGCGCGCGGCGCACCGTGACGGTGCCCTGGAAGGTGAGGTCGAAATTCTCCGGCTGATAGCCGGCATAGCGGATCGGCCTATCCTCGATGAGACTCTCCGGGTGGATGAGCCCGTCCTCGAAGCCGAGCCCATAGATGAACGGCTTCAGCGCCGAGCCCGGCGAACGCACGGCTTGCGTCAGATCGACCTGACCGGCGCGCCGTTCGTCGAAATAATCGGGCGAGGCGACCCGCGCCATAACCTCGCCGGTGGCGTTGTCGACCACCACCATCGCCACCGACATGTCGGGCCCAAGCGCTTGCGCCCGGTCGCGCGCGAGGCTCTCCAGGATCTTCTGCAGGCCGGCATCGATGGTCAGCTTGAGCTCGCGCTCGTTGGGGGCGCCGGTATGCGCCTGGTCGGCGGCATGGGGCGCGATGAGCGGCATGGGCTGGCGCGCGGTCGGCACCTTCTCGTCCTTGGCGTGCGCGATCTCGGCGTCGCTGAACAGGCCGTGCCCTGCGATGCGGTCGAGCACGCGGTCGCGCGCGCGTTTTGCCGCTTCGGGGTAGCGGTCGGGCCTGCGGTATTCCGGCGACTGGGGCAACGCCACGAGCAGCGCCGCTTCGCCGAGCGTGAGACGGCGCGGCTCCTTGCTGAAATAGGCTAACGACGCCGCTCTCAACCCTTCGAGATTGCCGCCATACGGCGCGAGCGTGAGATAGAGCCCGAGAATCTCGTCCTTGCCGAGCGCCCATTCGAGCTGCACGGCGCGGACCGCTTGCCTGATCTTGGCGTCGAAAGATCGATGCTGACGCGGCTCGAGCAGGCGCGCGACCTGCATGGTGAGGGTGGAGCCGCCCGAGACGATGCGGCCGTTCCAGGCGAGCTGGCCGGCCGCCCTCAGCATCGCCAGAGGATCGACGCCGGGATGGGCATGGAAGCGGCTGTCCTCGTAGGCGATCAGCATGCGCAACAGGTCAGCGTCGACCTCGGCGAGCCTGACCGGCAGCCGCCAGCGCCCGGCGGGCGTCGCAAAGGCGCGCAGCAGCCCGCCGTCGCGGTCGACCACCATCACCGATTGCGGCCACATCTGCGCAAGCGGCGGTGGATAGGCGCGGTCGAGCCCGTCGAGCCCGGCCAGCACAAGGGCGAGGCACCACACCCCCATGCCCGGGCCCACCACCCAACGCCGGGGCCAGCCCCCGGCCCCGGCGCGCCCCGGCTCGCTGCTGGCGCTCACTGCTGCGGTCCCACCACCTCCGCGCGACCCTCCTCGGTGCGCGCGAACAGGTGCGGACGGTACATGTCCTCCACCTGGGCGGCCGGGTGCACATAGCGCCCGGGTGTCACTGCGCGCACCATGTACGCCAGCGCGAAGCTTCGCTCGTCCTCGGCGCTGCGGTCGAAGGCGGCGATGAAGCGGTCGCTGCGGAAC
>DASWHU010000065.1:0-4714 GCA_036398035.1 Alphaproteobacteria bacterium
CGCATGGACGAGGTGATCTTCGAGGAGTTCAAGGGCACCGGCAACTCCGAGATCGTGCTCGACCGCAAGCTCGCCGACAAGCGCACCTTCCCGGCGATCGACATCGGCAAGTCCGGCACCCGCAAGGAGGAGCTCCTGGTGCAGAAGGGCGAGCTGTCGAAGATGTGGGTGCTGCGCCGGATTCTCACCCCGATGGGGGTGACCGACGCGATGGAGTTCCTGATCGACAAGCTCAAGGGGTCCAAGTCGAACCAGGACTTCTTCGACTCGATGAACCAGTAGCGCGCGGCGCGGGCCGGGCTCGCGCGCAGCCGCGGAGGCGCGGCAGTCGCCGTGCCGCGCCTTCCGCGTCGCCGCGTGAAAGCCTGCGCCTCTGCGTGCCGCGTGACCGCGGCGGCGATCAGGGCTCGAAGATGGTCGAGCCGGTGGTCTTGCGTCCCTCGAGGTCGCGATGCGCCTGGGCGGCCTTGGCCAGCGGGTAGCGGTTGTTGATCTCGATCTTGACCTTGCCCGAGCCGACCATGTCGAACAGCGCCGCCGCGCTCGCCTCAAGGTCCGCGCGCTTGGCGTTGTAGACCATCAGGCTCGGGCGGGTGAGATAGAGCGAGCCCTTGGCGGCGAGCACCGCCGGGTCGAACGGCCCCACCGGCCCCGAGGACTGGCCGAACAGCGCCAGCAGCCCGCGCGGGCTGAGGCAGTCGAGCGAGCGCTCGAAGGTGTCCTTGCCGACCGAGTCGTAGACCACCGCCACGCCCTCGCCGCCGGTGATCTCCTTGACCCGGGCGACCAGGTCCTCGCGGGTGTAGACGATCGGGTGGTCGCAGCCGTGGGCGCGCGCGAGCTCGGCCTTCTGGTCGGTGCCGACGGTGCCGATCACGGTGGCGCCGATCGCCTTCGCCCACTGGCAGGCGATCAGGCCGACGCCGCCGGCGGCGGCGTGGAACAGGATGACATCGCCCTTCTTGACCGGATAGGTGCGCCGGAGCAGGTACTCGGCGGTCATGCCCTTGAGCATCATCGCCGCCGCGGTATCGTGGTCGATGCCGTCGGGGACCTTGACCACCCGGTCGGCGGGCATCAGGCGCAGCTGCGCGTAGGCGCCCATCGGCGGCGAGGCGTAGGCGATGCGGTCGCCCGCCTTCAGCCCCGTGACGTCCCTGGCCAGCTTCTCGACCACGCCGGCGCCCTCGAGGCCGAGGGTGAACGGCTTGGTCGCGGGCGGATAGAGCCCCGAGCGCTGGTAGGTGTCGATGTAGTTGAGCCCGACCGCCTGGTGGCGGACCAGGATCTCCCCCGGACCGGGGTCGCCGACCTCGACCTCCCGCCAAGCCAGCACCTCGGGACCGCCGGTCTTGTCTGCCTGAATCGCGTGGCACTTCATGGCTTGCTGATCTCCCTCCCGGTTGGATCGAACCTGGCCCCTGGGGCACGGCCCACTCTAGCGGGCGCCCGCGGGCGTGTCATGACAGCAGCGCGGCCTGCGCCTGCTCGTGGGCGAGCAGCGCGCGCTTGGTGACGGCGCCGCCACCGCCGCTGTAGCCGCCGAGGCGGCCGCCGGCTCCGACCACGCGGTGGCACGGCACCACGATCGGCAGCGGGTTCGCGCCGCAGCCGGCGCCGATCGCGCGCGCGGTGCTGGCGAGCGCGCGGGCAAGCTCGCCGTAGCTCGCGGTCGCGGCGAACGGGATCGCCGTCATCGCCGCGCGCAGGTTGCGGGCGAACGCGGTCGGCGCCGGCGCGAGCGGCAGGTCGAACCGGGTCAGCCGACCGGCGAAGAAGGCGTCGAGCTGGTCGAGCGCCGCGCGCAACACCGGCGTGAGTGGCCCGACCGAGCGATCGGCCGAGACCCAGTCGATGGCGCAGACCACGTCGCCGTCGGCGGCCACGCCCAGGCGCCCGACCGGGCAGTCGTAAACGGCCGACGACATCATGGTGCGGCCGCCGCGCCGTTGCCGGCCTGCGGCCGGGCGAGTGCCGCGCGCAGCGCCTCGGGTTCGATTATCGGCAGCGAGCAGGTCTGGCCGACGCAAACATACACGGTCGGCTTGTTGTCCAGCTGCGCCTTGCCGCGAGCCGGATGACCGATTGGCAGGTTGTCCCCAGGCGCCACCACCTGAAGCACCCGACCGGGCACCGAGCTGGTCCGGACGATGTCGAGAAAAGCCTTTGCGCGGCTGGAGTTGCGGTCACCGATCACGGCGATCTGGCAGGCGGCGTCAAGCAGTTCAAAACTGTTCAAGACTGTCGCCATCGCCGCGCTCGCGCTGTCCACCTGTCCGGTAAAGGCCTCGACCAAACGATCGGCCCGGTCGCGGTAGGCGGCATCGCCGGTCAGGTAATGGAGGCGCGCGAGCACGCCGAGCATGGTGCCGTTGCCGGACGGCGTTGCCGTGTCCGCCGCGGTCTTGGCGCGCGCGATCAGGGCCTCGCCGTCGTCGGCGACGAAGAAGTATCCGCCCGCCTCGTCGTCCCAGAAGTGCGCGTCGGCGACCGCGGTCCAGGCGCGTGCGCGGTCGAGGTCGCGCACATCGCCCTCGACCTCGTAGAGCGCCAGCGCGGCGCGCGCCATGTTGGCGTAGTCGTCGAGGAAGCCGGCCTCGCCCGCACGCCCCAGCCGGTGGGCATGGCACAGCCGGTCGCCCTGCGCCATGTCGGCAGAGACGAACTCGAACGCGCGCCGGGCGGCGGCGAGCCACTCGGCTTGCGCGAACGCGAACCCGGCCTCGGCGAGCGCCGCGATCATCAGTCCGTTCCAGTCGGCGAGCACCTTGTCGTCGAAGCCCGGGCGCGGGCGCCGCGCGCGCACCGCGCGCAAGGTTGCGCGCAATCCGGCGAGCCGCGCCTCGTCGGCCTCGTCGGCCAGCCGCGGCACGCGCAGCCGGTTGAGGATGTTGACCCCCTCCCAGTTGCCGCCGGCGGAGACGTCGTAGGCGGCCTTGAAGGCGCGCGCGTCGGCGCCCAGCGCGGCGTCGATCTCGTCCTCGGTCCAGACGTAGTACCTGCCCTCGACGCCCTCGCTGTCGGCATCGAGGCTGGAGGCGAAGGCGCCGCCGGCGGTGACCATCTCGGCCAGCACCCAGCCGACGGTCTCGCGCACCCGCGCCTCGAACAAGGGCGTCTGCGCCTGCTGCCAGACCAAGGTCAGCAGCTCGATCAGCAGCGCGTTGTCGTAGAGCATCTTCTCGAAATGCGGCACCAGCCACAGCGGGTCGACCGAGTAGCGCGCGAAGCCGCCGCCCAGATGGTCGTAGATGCCGCCCTGGCAGATGCGGTCGAGCGTCACCAGCACGGCGCGCGCGTAGGCCGGCTCGCCGGTGCGCAGGTACGCCCGCCAGAGCAGCGCGAACAGGGGAACCTGCGGGAACTTGGGCGCGCCCTGGAGGCCGCCGAGCGTGTGGTCGACCTCGCCCGCCAGGCGCTCGGCGAGGGCATCGAGCCGCGCCGTCTCCAGCGGCGCGCCGGGGTGCGAGCGGCCGAGCCGGGCGAGGCCGCCGCGCAACGCCTCGACATTGCCCTGCACCCGGGGCGAGTCCTCGGTGTAGACCCGGTGCATGGTGCGCAGCACGTCGGCGAAGCCGGGCCGGCCGTAGCGCGGCGCCGGCGGGAAGTAGGTGCCGCCCCAGAACGGCTCGCCGGCGGCGTTCAGGAACATGGTCAGCGGCCAGCCGCCGTGCTCGCCGAGCATCGCCAGCGCGGTCTGGTAGATGGTGTCGAGGTCCGGGCGCTCCTCGCGGTCGACCTTGATGCTGACGAACAGCTCGTTCATCAGCCGGGCGATGTCGGCGTCCTCGAAGCTCTCGTGGGCCATTACGTGGCACCAGTGGCAGGCGGCATAGCCGATCGACAGCAGGACCGGCTTGTTCTCGTGCCGCGCGCGCGCGAACGCCGCCGGCCCCCAGGCCATCCAGGCGACAGGGTTGTCCTTGTGCTGGAGCAAGTACGGGCTGGTCTCGCGGGCGAGCAGGTTCTCGGCCATCGCCTCCCCTCGGGCCTGGTTGCGCCGGCCCCCGGCACCGACTAACGTGCGCGCGGCCGCGCAGCGGGCGGCCTCTGGGTATACAGCCTCGGCCCCACGGGAGAAAAGGCGTGTCGCGGGACGATTTCTACTACCGCCAGCACGTGTTCTGCTGCACCAATCAGCGCGATCCGAGCGACCCGCGCGGCTGCTGCCAGGCGCGGGGCGCCATCGAGCTTCGTAACTATATGAAAGCAAAGGCAAAAAAGATGGGGCTCGAGGACGTGCGGATCAACGCCTCGGGCTGCCTCGACCGCTGCGAGCTGGGGCCGACCATGGTCATCTATCCGGACGGGGTGTGGTACAGCTGCAAGACCAGGGAAGACGTCGACGAGGTGCTCCAGGCGCATCTGGTCGAGGGCCGGGTCGTCGCGCGGCTGCGGTTGCCGCTGCGCGCGCCGGGCTGAGCGCCGCCATCGTTTCGGACGAAACCATCTTCGCGCTGTCGTCGGCGCGCGGCGCCGCCGGCGTGGCGGTGGTGCGCGTCTCCGGCGCGCGCGCGCGGGGCGCGGTCGAGGCGCTCACTGCGAAAGCCCCGCCGCCGCCGCGGCGCGCCACACTCGCCCGGCTGCACGCCCCGGGCGGCGAGGCGCTCGATAGCGCGCTGGTGCTGTGGTTCCCGGGCCCGGCGAGCTTCACCGGCGAGGACGTGGCCGAGTTGCACCTTCACGGCGGCCGGGCGGTGGTCGCCGGCGTGCT
>DASWHU010000066.1:0-2635 GCA_036398035.1 Alphaproteobacteria bacterium
CGTCGTCACCAGCGCGTCCGAGCGCAACCTCCGGCAGGAGCTCGAGGTCACACTCACCATTCACAACTTCACCGCGATACGCCGCGCCGCGCGCGCCGGCGTGCTCGCCAGGCGCCTCGCCCCCACCGTGCGCTAGTCGCGCGCGCGGGCGCGGGGGTGGGCGCGACGGTAGACCTCGAGCATCTGCTCGGGCGCGACCTCGGTGTAGCGCTGGGTGGTCGAGAGGCTGGCGTGGCCGAGCAGCTCCTGGATGGTGCGCAGCTCGCCGCTCGCGCCCAGCAAGTGGGTGGCGAAGCTGTGGCGGAGCGCGTGCGGGGTCGCGGTGTCGCCGAGGCCGAGGGCGCCGCGCGCGGCGCGCATCTGGCGCTGGGCGACCGCCGCATTGAGCCGGCCGCCGCGCACGCCGACGAACAAGGGCGAGACGGCAAGGAGCGCGTGCGGTCGCAGCGCCAGGTAGTCGTCGATCGCCCGCCACACCGCCGGCAGCACCGGCACCAGGCGCTGCTTGGCGCCCTTGCCGGTGACCACGATCGCCTCGGGGCGCGCCGCGACGTCGCCCAAGTCGAGCGCCAGCGCCTCTCCGATGCGCAGCCCGCAGCCGTACAGGACCGTCAAGAGCGCCACGTCGCGCGCCGCCACCCAGGCGTCCTCGGCGACCTGGCCGACCTCGCGCAGCACCGCCTTGGCGTCGGCGGGGGTGAGGGGGCGCGGCACCGAGCGCGGCACCTTGGGCGTGCGCAAGCCCTTGAGCGCCGCATTGCGGGCGAGCCCGCGCCGGTCGAGGAAGCGGAAGAACCCGCGCACGACGCTGAGCGCGCGCGCGGTCGAGCTGCGCGCGCTGCCCGCCATCGCGCGCCGGGCGAGCCAGGCGCGGAAGTCGGCCGCACTCAGCCGCTCGAGGTCGGCGAGCGCCGGCGCACCCCCCAGATGGTCGGCGAGGAAGCTGAGGAACGCGTCGAGGTCACGGCCGTACGCGGCCAAGGTATGCGCCGCGGCACGCTTCTCGTCGGCGAGCCAGCGCCGCCAGGCCGCGACCGCGTTCGCGAGGTCGGCGGTGCGCGCGCCGGCCGCGGTCACGGCCGCATCACTCGGCCGCCTGGCGCTGCTCCAGGATGGTCTGCCCGGTCTTGCGCCAGTCGTCGAGGAACGCCTTGAGGCCCTTGTCGGTCATCGGGTGCTGGACGAGCTGGCGCAGCACCTTGGGCGGGATGGTGGCGACGTGGGCGCCGAGCTTGGCCGCATCGACCACGTGGCGCGGGCTGCGGATCGAGGCGACCAGGACCTCGGTGGTCAGGGTCTGCGGATACTGCCTGAAGATCTGGCAGATGTCGGCGACCAGCGCCATGCCGTCCTGGCCGAGGTCGTCGAGGCGGCCGATGAACGGCGACACGAAGGTCGCCCCCGCCTTGGCCGCGAGCAGCGCCTGCGCCGGCGCGAAGCAGAGCGTGACGTTGACCATCACGCCTTGGTCCGCGAGCCGCCGGCAGGCCTTGAGGCCGTCCCAGGTGAGCGGCACCTTGACCGTGACGTTGCCGGCGATCTCGGCGAGCCTGCGGCCCTCGGCGACCATGCCGTCGGTGTCGGTGGCGGTGACCTCGGCGCTGACCGGCCCGCTGACCGCCGCGCAGATGTCCGCGATCACGTCCGCGAACGGGCGTGCGGTCTTTGATATAAGGGACGGGTTGGTGGTCACCCCGTCGAGCAGCCCGGTCGCCGCCAGGTCGCGAATCTCGTCAATGTCGGCGGTATCGACGAAGAACTTCATGGCCCTCGCTGCCTCCGCTTGCAGAGCGCCCGACGCGCGCGCGCAACGCTCCGAGTCTAGCCGATGACGCCGGCCCCCGCCAGCGGCGGCGGCGTCGCGGTGCTGCTGCCGCTGCCGCTCGCCGGCACTTACGACTATCTGGTCGGCGACCGGCCGGCCCCGCCGCCCGGCAGCTTCGTGCGGGTGCCGCTCGGGCCCCGCCGGGCGACCGGGGTGGTCTGGGGCGCGGCCGGCGGCGATGTCGCGCCCCAGCGCCTGCGCGCGATCGAGGCGGTGCTGGAAGTGCCGGCGATGGGTGAGGCGCTGCGCCGGTTCATCGATTGGGTGGCCGGCTACAATCTCGCCGCGCCCGGCTCGGTGCTGCGCATGGCGATGAGCGTGCCGGCGGCGCTCGCCCCGCCGCGCCCGGTCGAGCTTCTGGTGCGCGGCGCCGCAACCCCCGATCGGCTCACCGCGCGCCGGCATGCCGTGCTCCAGGCGGCGGCGCGGCGCGGGCCGCTGACGCGCGCCGCGCTGATGCGCGAGACCGGCGCCGGCGCGGGCGTGGTGCAGGGCCTGGTCAAATGCGGCGCGCTCGGCGTGGTCGCGCGCACGGCCGAGACCGACTGGCCGGCGCCTGATCCCTCGCGCCCGGGCCACGTGCTGTCACACGCCCAGGCCGAGGCCGCGCGCGCGCTGGTCGCCGAGGTCGCAGAGCGCCGCTTCGCGCCCACCCTGCTCGACGGCGTCACCGGCGCCGGCAAGACCGAGACCTATCTCGAGGCGGTGGCCGCCGCGCTCGCCGCCGGCCGCCAGGTGCTGGTGCTGCTGCCCGAGATCGCGCTCGGCGCCCAGTGGCTCGCCCGCTTCGAGACCCGCTTCGGCGCGCCG
>DASWHU010000067.1:0-1529 GCA_036398035.1 Alphaproteobacteria bacterium
CGCAGGTGACGCCGGTCGCGCCGTTCGGGTAGGCGACCTCGTAGTGCGAGAGCGTGACCGCGCAGGGGCGCGTGTCGGCGATGATCAGCGCGATGTCGGCTTGCGTGAGCGCCTGGCCGTAGACGCGCACCTCGTCGATCAGGCCGTCGAACACGCGCTGCGGCTGGCCCGGGTACTGGTCGGCGCCGATCTGCAGCGGGTCGGCGTTGTTGAGCAGCCCGCCGGCGAAAGTCGCCGTGCCGCGCGACACGCCGTCGATGTAGATGACCTGGCTGCCCGGTGCGTAGACCACGGCGACGTGGACCCAGTTGCCGGGAACGATGGCGGTGCCGGTCGTGGTGAAGGTTTGCGCGGTGCCCCCGCTGTCCTGCCACCACCAGTTGATCTGGCCGGTGTTGTCGAGGTGGAATTCGAAATTCTCGTCCTTGGAAACGATGGTCTTCAGCTCCGCGCCGAGCGCGTTGGCGTTGATCCAGGCGGTGACGGTGAAGCTGCCGGCCATGTCGAGCCGATTGTCGTCGGCGACCTCCAGGTAGCGGGCGACGCCGTCCAGCTGCGCGCCGTTGCACACCCGGGCGGGCACCGGGATCGCGCCGCCTAACGCGGTGCCATGCAGCGCGTTGCCGCTCGAGTCGGCGACGTCGCCGGCGCCGGCCCAGCCCGCCTCGTCCATCTTGTAGAAGGCCACGGGCCGCGGCAGGCCGCAGAAATGCGACAGGTTCGAGCGCGGGATGAACTGGAAGCCGCCGGTGGCGGGGCCGCTCCAGGAGAGCTGCGCCACCGCGCCGCCGCCGCGCTCGTAGAACTCCATGCGCACGCTGTAGCGCTGGTCGGCGGTGAGCGCGATCGGCGCGCTGTCGTCGTTGGTCGGCCCGTGATCGGTCCAGTTGTCGATCACCAGGTTGCCGTCGATGTAGAGCCGGATCCCGTCGTCGCTTCTGGTGCGGAAGGTGTAGCTGCCGGTCACCGTGGGCGTGACGAAGCCTTCCCACACGACGCTGAAGTCGTCCGCGCCGATGCCGGCCACCGGGGCGCCGGCGCCCCAGTCGAAGTCGAGCGGACCGTCTACGCGCACCACGGTATTGCCCGTGAAATAGGCGCGCTGCACGCCGTTCTGGTCGTAGTAGGTGCCGCGCAGCCCCGAGAGAAAGCCGCCCTCGGCGAAGAACGTGGTCTGCGAGTTGGGCGCGACCATGCCGCCGCCCGCGCCCGCGACGTTGTTCACGGTCAGCGTGTAGAGCTGGCTCTGCAGGTCGGGGCTGGTGGTGAGCGTGACGATCCTCGCGTCGGTGCCGAGCACCGCCGAGGTGATCGCGAGGCCGCCGTCGAGCGCGTAATTGGCGATGTTCTGCGCCGTCGCCGCCGTGACCGGCGCCGAGAACAGGACTTCGACCTGGTTCGGCGTCCCGCAGACGAGGGTGGCGGAGACCAGGCCGATCACGGTGACTGCCGGACGCAGCGCGAGGATGTGCGCGTTGCCCGTATCGGCCGCCGCCGTCGCGGTCGCGGTCTTCGTGCCGCTCGCGCCC
>DASWHU010000068.1:0-4104 GCA_036398035.1 Alphaproteobacteria bacterium
GCGACCGGCTGCCCGCGCGCGCCCCGGCGCTGTACCTGATCGACATCCAGCGCGACCAGGCCGAGGCGGTGGCCGCGCTGATCGCCGCGACCCCCGGCGCGCGCCTGATCGAGCAGGTGCCGATGCTGCGCGGGCGGATCACCCGCCTCGACGGGGTGCCGGTGGCCGAGGCCGAGATCGACCCGGGCGGCCGCTGGCTGGTGCGCGGCGACCGCGGAGTCACCTTCGCGGCGCTCCCGCCCGAGCGCGCGCCGATCGTCGCCGGCCGCTGGTGGCCCGCCGACTACGCCGGCCCGCCGCTGGTCTCGCTCGACGCCGACAGCGCGCGCGACCTCCACCTCGACGTCGGCGGCCGCATCGCGCTGTCGGTGCTCGGGCGGACCATCGAGGCCGAGGTCGCGGCGCTCAGGCGAATCGACTGGGACGACTTCGGCATCAACTTCGTGGTTGTGCTGTCGCCGGGCGTGCTCGACGCGGCCCCCTACACCCTGATCGCGAGCATCGCGGCCGATCCCGCCGCCGAGGCGGCGCTGGTGAGCGCACTCGGCGCGGACTTGGCCAACGTCTCGGCGATCCCGGTGCGCGGGATCCTGGCGCGCATCCGCGCCGCGATCGACGCGGTCGCGGCGGCGCTGGCGGCGACCGCGGGCGTCGCACTCGCCGCCGGCGTGCTGGTGCTCACCGGCGTGATCGCCGCCGCCCGCCAGGCGCGAATTTACGAGGCGGTGGTGCTCGAGGTGCTCGGCGCCAGCCGCCGCCAGCTGCTTGCCGCCTACCTGGTCGAGCACGCGCTGCTCGGCGCGGCGGCGGGCACGGTGGCGCTCGCCGCCGGCACGCTCGCCGCCTGGGCGTTCGTCACCCAGCTCGCCGGGGAGGCGTGGGCGTTCGACGCAGCGCGCGCGCTCGCGGTCGTGCTCGGCTGTATCGCCATCACCACCGCGCTCGGCTTCGCCGCCACCTGGCGCGCGCTCGGGCAGAAGCCGATCCAGGTGCTGCGCGCGCCGTAGGCCGTGCGCCGGTGCCCGAACGAGGTTAGGATGGCGCGTTGATTCGCGCGCCCGAAATCCCATATAGGATGCGGGTCTGGAACCATTCTCAGGTCGAAAGGACACGACATGGCATTCGAGCGCAGAACCGTGATGGGGCGCGCCGGCGCAGCGACCACGGTCGCGATCGACGAAGGCCTGCGCGCCTTCATGCTCAAGGTCTACAACTACATGGGCCTGGGCCTTGCGGTGACCGGCGCGGTGGCGCTGTTCACCGCCTCGTCCGAGACCATGATGCAGGCGATCTACGGCTCGCCGCTGGCGTGGCTGGTGATGCTGTCGCCGCTCGCCTTCGTCCTGGTGCTGAGCTTCGGCATCAACCGGCTGAGCGTGGGCGCGACGCAGGCGCTGTTCTGGGCGTTCGCGGTGGTCATGGGGCTGTCGATGTCGACCATCTTCGTGGTCTACACCGGCACCTCGATCGCGCGCGTGTTCTTCATCACCGCCGCCACCTTCGCCGCGATGAGCCTGTACGGCTACACCACCAGGCGCAGCCTGGCCAGCATGGGCGCGTTCCTGTTCATGGGCCTGATCGGGCTGATCATCGCGATGGTGGTCAACCTGTTCCTCGCCTCGAGCGCGCTCCAGTTCGCGGTCTCGATCATCGGCGTGCTGATCTTCACCGGGCTGACCGCGTGGGACACCCAGCGGCTCAAGCTGATGTACGTCGCCGGCGAGGGCGGCACCGCGGTGGCCGAGAAGAAGGCGATCTACGGCGCGCTGTCGCTCTATCTCGACTTCATCAACCTGTTCTACATGCTGCTGTCGCTGCTCGGCAACCGCCAGTAGCGCACCGCCGCGCAGGAGCCCATCTCCGGACCCCCGGCGGCACCGTCCGCCGGGGGTTTTGCGTCCTTAACCCTCGCGGGCGATGCCTGTGGTATAAGGCGGGACCTCGTCACACACCGAGTCAATTGTGGGCAGGATGGCCGTCAAGGAAACCAGCGCGCCTCGGGAATTCGCCTTTACCGCGGTCTTCGAGCCGGCCGAGGAAGGCGGCTATGTGGTGTCGTTTCCGGGCATCCGGGACCTCATGACCGAGGGCGAGACGTTGGAGGAGGCGCGCCGAATGGCCGCCGATTGCCTGCGCTGCTATCTCGAAGCGCTGGAGAAGGAAGGCGCGGAGTTCCCGCAGAGCGAGTCCGCGGAGCTTCAGCCGATCGTCGAAAAGGTCAGCATCCGGCTCAAGGCCGGATGACCGGCCGGCTGCCGGCGCTCAGGCCGCGGCAGGTTATTGCCGCACTCGAGCGCAGCGGCTTCTTCGTGCACCACGCCACCGGCAGCCATTATGCCCTACGGCACCCAGACAACCCGCAGCTCAGGGTCACCGTCCCGTATCACAACCGTGACCTCAAACGGGCCGTCCTTCGCGCCATCCTGCGCCAGGCCGGGCTGTCGCCTCAGGCCTTCCTTGAACACCTTTAGTCGTGTGTGACGAGCAAGCCCCTATTCAGCACGCCTTCGCGCTCAATGCGCTCATTGTAGGCCTCGATCGCCTCGGCGTTGCGCCGCAGCCACTCCCTCGCCCCGGCCTCTCGTGCCGTTGCGACCAGCGCGCTCAGTACTGTTTCGGAAAGGCCGGTGTGACGCGCCATCGCGTCAGCGGCGACGTCGAAATCGACGGGGGCGTCCGTGATTCGGCGGCAACCGCCTTCGATTGCGCGCGAACGTCTTCTGGACCGCCCCGCCGGCATTACCGCCCGCGCTTGACCGAGACGTCGCGGAGCGCGAAATCGCCGCCGAGGTTGGCGATGCCGAGGCCCTCGAACGGGTCGCGCAGGCGCGCATCGGTGACCCGGATCATCTCCTTTCCGTCGACGCCGACCGCGGTCTCGCCCGCCAGCGAGCGGCTCCAGTCGATCACGTGCAGGCGCCCGTCCTCGAGGTTGAGCACGCCGTCGTGGGTGCCGATCACGGTGGCCTGGCCGCGTGAGACGGCCATCAGCCGAAGCCCCTGCGCCGCACCCGGCGCATAGGCGATCTGGTAGCCCCAGCCGTCGCGCAGCGAGCGCTGGTAGACGCCCGCGCGGAACTCGCCGGCGCGTGCCCGCGAGGTGATCTCGAAGCGTGCCGAGAAGGCGTTCGGGATCGCGCTCGCGACCTGGATCTCGGCCGGGGTGGCATCGGCGCCGGCCGCCTGGCCGGTCTGGGTGGTGGTCTGCTGGGTCTGTTGGCTCTGTTGCTGCTGCGGGCCGGTCACCTGGCCGAGCAGGTTGCCGAGCACGGCGGCGGCGAGGTCCTCGCCGGTCGGGCGCCGGTACGGTTGCTGCTGGGTGGTCGGGGCCGGGCTCGCCGCCGGCGCCGCGACCAGCGAGCGCAAGCCGACCGCGGGCTCGACCCACCAGCGCCCGCGGGTCACTGTCCAGGCGACGCCCTCGGTGTAGTCGCCGTCGCGGAAGTCGTCGTGCAGCAGCTCGACCGGCGCGCTCTCGTCATAGGCGTCGGCGAGCGCCTCGAGGTCGGTGAGGAAGCGCGGGTCGGCGGCATTCGCGCGCTCTGCCTCCTGGACCAGCGCACGCAGCTGCGTGACCATGTCCTGGGTGCCGCCGGCGGGGCCCGCGGTCCACGACCGGTAGCGCGGCGCCTCCTGCTGGGCGTGCGCAAGCGCCGGCACCGCCGCGATCACCGCCGCGGCCAGCCACGCTCGCGCGCCTCGCACCCCGCTCCCCGTCATCGCCCGCGAGACTACCACGCCGCGCCCGCCGCGGAAGTCACAATGCGGACCGCCGACGCTGGATCGTGGCGCAGGTCGAGATGAATATCAACTTCTTGCGCAACCAAAACACCTAGGATTCCGACCAGTGACATGACAGCTGAGGCAAAGGCTGGCGCCCCGACCAATGCCATCGCGCGCAAGATCGACGCGCTCCAGCGGAAGGGTGCGATGCGGTCGGTGGATATCGCCAACCTGCTGGGAGCGGGCGCGTGGCCTGCTGGGAGAATAGCGCCGCGTCGGCGCGCTGTGCTCGGCGACCTCTCGATTGCATAATGCCGCGATGCGGCTAAATTTAACCACATGGCACAGAAGGAAACCGTTGCCGCCAGGGAGTTGACCTAC
>DASWHU010000069.1:0-8102 GCA_036398035.1 Alphaproteobacteria bacterium
CGTCGGTATCGACGCCCGCGCCCAGATAGGCGGTATCCACCGGCAGCGCCCGGCTCATCTTCGCTCCTCGGCCCGTCTCCGCGACCGGCCCGTCAAATGCCGACTCCCCGGCCCCGTATGTGGCCCGCCACCCGAAGCCGAAAGCGTAGGGTGGCGGCCGGCGGGTCCATACGAATTCTCGCCGGCCGTGTCACCGGCACGTCGCGATACCGAGCGCGTATATCAGGGAACCCTTAGTCCCCGTGCCGCGGGCTCGCAAGGAGAAGCTGAAGCGAGCCAGGCCCCGTCGCCCCGGGGCACCGCTCCCATCCGAGGCGACTCGAAAGTCTGTCGGCGGTTGTCCTCGGCAGGGCGCACGAGCCATCCATCGGGCGCGACTTAAGACCTAGGGCACGGCAGGTTGGCGGTCGCCCGCAGGCCGCCGCCGGGGCGGTTCTCCAGCCTGACCTCGCCGCCATGTCCGCGCAGGATCGAGCGTGCGATCGCCAGGCCGAGCCCGGACCCCGCGGCGTCGCCGCCGCGACCGGCGGCGCGGTAGAACGGCCGGAACACCTCCTCGAGCTCGCGGTCCGGCAGACCCGGCCCGCGGTCGTCAACCGTGATCCGGGCCTCGCCGTCGTCGCCGCCGAGGGCGACATCGGCGGCGCCGCCGTGCTTGACCGCGTTGTCGATCAGGTTCGCGATCGCGCGCTTGAGCGCAAGCCGGTTGCCCTCGACCGGCGCCGGTGCGCTGCCGGTGCAGCTCACCCGCTGGCCGGCGTCCTCGGCGTCGTGGCAGATGCTCTCGACCAGGGCGGTGAGGTCGACCCGCCTGCGGGTCTCGCCGCCGGCCTCGTCGCGGGCGAAGGCGAGCGCGCTGTCGATCATCCGCTCCATCTCGTCGAGGTCGGCGAGCATGCGCGCATGCGCGTCCTGGTCGTCGATGAACTCGGCGCGCAGGCGCAGGCGCGTGATCGGGGTCCTCAAGTCGTGCGAGACCGCGGCCAGCATCTGGGTGCGGTCGTCGAGGAACCGGCGCAGGCGGCTCTGCATGCCGTTGAACGCGCGCGCGAGCTGGCGAATCTCGCGCGGCCCGGCCTGCGCGATCGGCGGCGCGCGCAGGTCGCGCCCGAGCCGGTCGGCGGCAAGGGCGAAGGTGCTGAGCGGGCGGGTCAGCCAGCCCGCCGCCCACAGCGACAGGGCGACGATGCCGGCGGCCATGATCAGGATCTCGAGCGCGATCCGCCGCATCGTCACCGCGCCGAAGCCGCCCAGGCCGGTGACGATCGACAGCGTCGAGCCGTCGGGCAGCCCGACCACGGCCTCAAGCCGCTCGCCGGCCTCGCCGCAAAGTTCAGTGGGACTGCACGCGAGGATCGCCGCGCGGCCGACGGCGAAGCCCGCGGGCAGCGCGGCGGCCAGCCGGTCGCGCACCCGCGCCGCGTGCGCGTCGCCGGCCGCCGCCTCCGCCGCCGGCCGGTCGGGGCCCGGCCAACCGACTGCGACGCCGGGGTCCGACAGCTCCCGCGCCATGGCCGCACGCTGCTCCGCAGGGATCGACGCCAGCGCCCGCGCCGCCGAGGCGATGCGCGTCACCAGCGCGTCCTCGCCGGTCAGCGCGGCGCGGTGCGACTCGTCGCCATAGTGGATCGCGAGGCTGATCAGATGGGTCAGGACCAGGCCGCCGACCAGCACCGCGGTCGCCCGTCCGAACAGGCTGGCGGGCCGGCGGGCGGTCATTCACGCTCGACCTGGACCGCAAACATGTAGCCGCCGCCGCGCACCGTCTTGACCAGCTTCGGCTCCCTGGGGTCGGCCTCGATCCGCCGCCGCAACCGCCCGACCTGGACGTCGATGCTGCGGTCGAACGGGCCGGCGAGGCGGCCGCGCGTCAAGTCGAGCAGCCGGTCGCGGCTGAGCACGTGCTGCGGATGCTCGGCGAACGCCGCCAGCAGGTCGAACTCGCCCGCGGTGAGCGCGACCTCGACGCCGTCCGCGGAGCTCAGCTCGCGCGCCGCCAGATCCAGCGTCCAGCCGGCGAAGCGCAAGCGCTTCGCGCGCGGCGCGTCCGCGCGCGCCGGGGCGGCGCTCACCCGCCTCAGCACGGTCTTGATCCGCGCCAGCAGCTCGCGCGGGTTGAACGGCTTGGCCAGATAGTCGTCGGCGCCGATCTCGAGGCCGACGATGCGATCGGTATCCTCGCCGCGCGCGGTCAGCATGATGATCGGTATCGCGGAGCTTGCGCGCAGGTCGCGGGTGATGTCGAGGCCGTCACGCCCGGGCAGCATGATGTCGAGGATGACCAGGTCGACCCGGTCCGCCGCGAGCGCGCGGCGCAGGCTGTCGGCGTCCTCGGCGACGCTCACCCGATAGCCGTTGCGGGCGAGATAGCGGGCGAGGAGATCGCGAATCTCCGGGTCGTCGTCGACCACCAGCAAATGCTCGGGCCTGCTCATGGCGCAACATGGACCGTTCGGGCGCGTGGGGCCGGTCGTTGGTGTCATAGCCCATCGACCGGCCGCGCGCCAAGCGGCGGCTAAAGACCGTCACATGCCGCTAAAGGGACACCGGCACACCCCTCGCCGTGCCGCCGCCACAGGAGCTGCGCCGACTCAGCGCACCGCCATGCTGGCGCCGGTATGACGGGCGACGACCAGGCGGCGGACCGGCTTGCCGTCGGCGTCGAGGAGCTGGGCGCCGATCAGGTCGTCGTCGATCTCGACCACCTCGCCGACCGACAGGCCGCTGCGCTCGCCGAGCCAGCCTTCCAGGCGGGCGCGCACGTCGGCCGCCGACAGATCCAGGCCGCTCTCCGCGAGATCGCCCGGCGCTCCCATCATGCCCATTCCGCCGCCCATCATGCCGGGGCCCATCATGCCGGAGCCCATCATGCCCATGCCTGGCACGGCCGAACCCTGGCCCGGCTCATCCTCGCCTTGCGGCGTGCCCATCATGCCCATGCCGGGGCCCATCATGCCGCCCATGCCGGGGCCCATCATGCCCATGCCGGGTCCCATCATTCCCATGCCACCGCCGGGATAGATGTTGATCACCACCGCCGGCGCGCCGCCCTGGCCCATCATGCCGCCCATGCCGCGGCCGCCCATCATGCCGTGGCCGCCCATCATGCCGCCGCCCATCATGCCAGGGCCCATCATGCCGGGGCCCATCATGCCGGGGCCCATCATGCCGCCGCCCATCATGCCGGGTCCCATCATGCCGGGGCCCATCATGCCCATGCCGCCGCCGGCCGGGGCCTGCTCAGGCGCTGCCTGAGGCGTCGCGGCTCCGGGCTCCGATTCGCCGTGGTGTTCCTCCTGGGCAAGCGCAAGAGCCGGAGCAAGCGCCATTGCGACGCCAATCATCGCTACCCCAATTACAGTGTGCCTCATGACAATCTCCTATTCGTTGTTATCTCGTTTTCCTGCGACCGGCCAATGCGCAATACGTGCTACGCCCGCGGGGCGTATCTCCATAGTCAGGCCCGGCTTTGGCGCACGTCCAGCTGGTCGGCCCAGCCCGCTGCAGTCCATCCGATGCGCGCCACCGCAGCCACAACCTGGATCAATCACACGGGCAGCCGTGACCTACTCGCCCGCGATAGCGTTCAGGGTGCCGTGCCCGCGCACCGCGTCAGCCCCGGGGGGCGGCGCCTTGCCGGCGGGCCAGATCGCGCTCACTCCGTACACCCCGTCGGGGCCGCGGGCGAGCTCGAAGTCGACCTCTTGTCCGGGCTCGAGGCCGCGCGCGTCGGCACCGCCGAGCAGCGCCATGTCCATGGTCATCGCCGGCCAGCCGAGGGCGGTAATCGCCTCGTGGCTCAGGTTCACCGTCGCCCGCGTCGCAGTCGCCGGAGCCCCGGTTTCCGCGCTCGCCGTCGTCGCGGCGATCTCGTGGCGCAGGTAGTTGACCAGCTGCCAGATGGTCACCTCGTCCAGCATCTCGCCCCAGGCGGGCATGGTGCCGCGGCCGTGCTCGATCTTCCAGGCGAGGTCGCCGTCCGGGTGGATGGGCACCATCCGGCTGAAGTCCGCGGGCTTCGGATCGAGACCTTCGGCGGCGTCGCCGTCGCCCTTGCCCTCGGGCCCGTGGCATATCGAGCAGGTCTCGGCGTACACCTCGGCCGCCTCGGCGAGTGCCTCCGGGGTCACCGGCACGGGGTTGCGGCGCTGTTGCGCCTCGGCCGGCGCCATCCAGTGGCCGGCGTGCATCCCGCCCTCGTCCTCGTGCTCGCCCTCCTCGTCGGCGAACACCGGCGCAGCTGCCAGCGAGATTGCGACCGCGCAAAACCGAATGACTGCGCGAATGCTCATCGGTGCGATCCCTCAATTCGACGACGCATCACGCCGGCTTGGCGCCGGGGTCGACGCCGTCGCGTGCAAGCTCCTCGGGGCCGGCGAGATCGGCGACGGTTCCCGGCGGATGGTCGTACCAGCCGGGATCTTCGGTGTAGCTCGCCAGGTCATCGCGCACCTTGAGCACGGTAAACATGCCGCCCATGTCGATGTAGTCGAACGGGCCGCCGGCGCCGACCATGGGGATGCTGTTCTCCGGAACGGCCATCGGCATCCCGCCCATGCCGGACATTCCGCCCTGGCCCATGGTCATGTAGCCGGGCAGCAGCGAGCCCACGCTGCGGTCGAGGTCGCCGGGATCGATGCCGACCATGTTCGGGATCGCGTGGCCCATCTGGTTCATCACGTGGTGGGTCATGTGGCAATGCATCGCCCAGTCGCCCGGGGCGTCGGCGACGAACTCGATCTCGCGCGTCTGGCCGACAGCGACCAGCACGGTGGTCTCCGACCATTGAGCCGATAGTGGGATTCGCTCGCCGTCGGTGGCGGCAACGCGGAATCGATAGCCGTGCAAATGGATCGGATGATGGTCCGTGGCGCTCAGGTTGCCGAAGCGGATGCGCACCCTGTCGCCCGTACGCACCACCAGCGGCGCGGTTCCCGGGAAGCACCGGCCGTTGATGGTCAGCACGTTGAAGTCGGTCATCTCGAACGGGTTCGGGCGGTGCGTGCCGGGGTCGATGAACCATTCGCTCAGCAGCAGCGCGAAGTCGCGATCGACGCGCTGCTCGGGCGCGGGGTCGCGCGGGTGGATGACCAACATCCCGATCAGCCCCATGGCCTCCTGGGTCATGGTGTCGTGGTGCGAGTGGTACATGAAGGTGCCCGACTGGCGCAGCGTCCACTCGTACCTGAAGGTCTCGCCGGGCCGGATCGGGCGCTGGCTGAGTCCGCTCACCCCGTCCATGCCGTTAGGCAGATAGATGCCGTGCCAATGGACCGTGGTCGGCACGCTGAGGCGGTTGGTGAGGTAGATGCGCACGCGGTCGCCCTCGACCGCCTCGATCGTGGTCGCGTTCACCCGCCCGCCGTAGCCCCAGCACGTCGCCACCAGCCCGGGCGCGAACTCGTGCTCGATCTCCTCGGCGACCAGGTGGAACACCTTGACGCCGTCGACGACCTTCACGGGCAGCGGCCCGCCGTTTGGGGTCACCACCGGCATGTAGTCCCGGCCCGGCAGCCCAGGGCTGAGTGCCGGGCGATCGACCGGGCCGCCGCTGTAGCTCTTGTCCCATACGCCTCCGCCCGGTCCTGCCGCAGCCAAGGTCTGCCGCGGCACGGCGGCGGCGACGGCACCTCCGGCAAGCACGCCGCCGGTCGTGAACAAGCCTCGTCGCGTGAGCATCTCCGCCTCCTCAGCCGTCGGCGCCGGGCCGGGCCATGCCGGGTGACATCGATGCGCCCGCGCGCGCATCGATCTCCGGCGCCATGTCGCTCAGTCGTCCCTGAAGGATTTGATCGAGCTCGGCGCGCGCCACCCAATAGGCCCGCAGCGCCTCGATATATGCAGCGCCGGTGGCGATCTGCTGCTGCTTTGCCAGCAGCAGCTGGAAAACGCCCAATTGCATGGCGTTGTAGCGCTTCTGCGTTTCCTCGACGATGCGCTCGCTCAACGGCAACATCACGTCGCGATAGTGCCGGGCCATGTCGCGCGCTGCGCGCAGGTCCTCGCGCGCCGCGCGCGTCGCGGAGCGGATTTCAACGGCGAGCGCCCAATAGCGTTGGTGGCGGCGGCGGAACTCTGCCTGGGCGGTGGCAACGCGCGCCTGGCCGAGGTCGAACAGCGGGATCGGCAGCGCGAGCACGGGGCCGACGTTCCAGTCGCGATCGTCGCGCTCGGCGGCCGCGCCGGCATCGGCAAAGGGGAGCAATGCGCTCGCCTCGGTCAGGCCCAGCTGGCGGCCGAATGCCTCGAGCTCGCTGCGCATCGCCGCGAGGTCGAGGCTCGCCTCCACCGCCCGCCGCTCCACCGTCTCGAGATCGGTCTCGGTGTCGGGCAGGTCGGGAAGCCGCGGCGCGACCGCCCACTCGGTCTCTGCGCCCCACAGGCCCATCAGGCGGTTGAGCCGCTCGCGGCTTGCCAGAACGCCGGCCTCGCCGGCGGCAAGGTCGAGCCGGGCGCGCTCGTGAAGCGCCTGCTCGTTGTCGACGTCGAGCCGGGTGACGTTGCCCGCCGCGCGCAACCGCTGCATCGCCTCGAGCGAGACCGCCGTCGCGCGCGTCACCTGCTCGCGCAGCTCGAGCTGCTGGACATCGGCCTGGGCGCGGTAGAACGCGGCGCGTGTCCGCCCGGCGAGGTCGATGACCGCGCCCGCGACCCGATGCTTGGTCGCGTCGAACTCCGACTCGGCCACCCGCGTGCGCAGCGGCAGGTAGAAGATGCCGAGGAAGTCCTGGACGACGCTGAGCTCCAGGTCGGGAGCGCCGCCGGTGAGCGGGAACATCACCGCGGCGTCGAAGATCGGGTTGGCGAGCAGCCCCGCCTGGACCAGCGCCGCCTGGGCGACACCGAGGTCCTGATACGTCGCCTGCAGGCGCCGGTTGTTAAGGAGCGCGACCTGGACCGCCTCGTCCGCGGTCAGGCCGTCGGCAAGCAGTTTCGCGACCGCCTCGTCGAGAGCCCGGTCTTCTGCCGTCCCCTGACGCCAGCGGATGTCCTCGCCGGTGCGCTCGGCGACCGTCTGGCGGACGTCGCCGAATCCCGCCTCCTCGGTCACCGCGGCGCAGCCCGCAACGGCGCCTGCCGCCATCACCGAGACCAGGATGCGCGCACAAACGCCCATCGGACGGCTAGCTGGATTTGGCGCCATAGCCGGCGTTGTTAATGCCTCGCCGGCGACACCGCATCATTCCATCGACTCCATCGAGTGCTGTCCCTCCATGGCGCCGCCCGCATCGGCGGGCCGGTCGTGCGCCATCGCATCGCCCTCGCCCTCGAACAGCCCGGCCGCGTCGCCATCCAAGGCCGACATGCGGGACGGCAGCGGCGCGACGGCCGCGTCGGGACTCGCCGGGTGGTCGGGCCCCGGCGGCGGCAGCACGGCCCCGGTGCCGCAGGCCGAGACCAGAAGCATTACCGTCACGATGGTCAACAACTTGCGGCTCATCAACATCCGCTCCCGTGGGCACAGTTTCCGATCGGGCTTATTCTTGGCATCGTTCGGCGCGATCGCATAGCAACCGATTGTAACCGCACGATGAGTGCCGGCCCTTGAACCGCGAATAATCTGTAACCGAATGTAACGTTTTGTTACGCCGGTGAGTCAGCGCCACACGGTGCCATGCTATGAAACGCCGCTGGCGGTTTGCCCGGTCTGCTTGCGACCGGGCTTCGCCGAGCGGCCGGAGTTCTGAGCCGGTACCGGAGGTCCGCCGGGCAGGCGCATCGATGGCTCGATATGCCTGCCCGGCGCGTCGAAGAGGCTCGTTGCGAGCCCGATCTGTTGGTCCGATGGCCCCTACATGTGCTCCATATGGCCGAACAGGATCTGGTCGGCACGCGCCTTCTGGGCTTCGTCGAGCGCGGCATAGAGCGGGCTCACTGCGGTTTGTGCCTTGTGCAGCATGTCGAGGCGCGCCGACAGGTGCTCTTCGTACCGGGCGAGCCTCTCGGGCAGGGTGCCCGCGCCGTAGATGTGCTCCCAGTGATGAGTGGTGCGCATCTGCTCGGCGTTGCCGCGGATGGTGGCGGCAAAGTCGTTCCACAGCGGCTCTTGCGCGGGCGTGATCGCGAGCTCGGTGCGCAGGAAGGCGAGGTGGCCGTCGACG
>DASWHU010000070.1:0-10405 GCA_036398035.1 Alphaproteobacteria bacterium
TGCGGGTCCGGGAGGTGTCCGTGACCGTCGTCAGCATGACCGGGTTCGCCCGCCGCCAGGGACAAGACGCGCGGCACGGCTGGACCTGGGAGCTGAAAAGCGTCAACCACCGCGCCTTCGACCTGCGCTGCCGCCTGCCGCAGGGCCTGGATGCGCTGGAGCCCGAGCTGCGCCGGCGCACGGCGGCGCGGATTCGCCGCGGCAGCGTCACCGCCAGCCTCGCGCTCGCACATGGCGCAGGCGGCGCCGGGGTGGCGCTGAACCGCCCACTGCTGGACCAGGTGCTGGCGATCGCCGCGCGCCTCGGCGAGGAGATCACGCTCAGGCCGGCGGCGATCGACGGGCTGCTCGCCATCCCCGGCATGATCCAGCCGGTCGAGGAGGACGCCGAGGCGGTGGCGGCGCGCGATGCCGCGATCCTGGCGAGCTTCGAGGACGGGCTGGAGGCGCTGTGCGGCGCGCGCGCGGCGGAAGGGGCAAGGCTCGAGCCGGTGCTCGCGCGCCTGCTCGACGACATGGCCGCGCTCGCGGATCAGGCGCGCGCGGCCGCCGCCGCCCAGCCCGCGGCAATCCGCGCCCGCCTCGAGGCCCAGATCGGTGAGCTGCTGGCGGTCGCGCCGGCGCTGCCCGAGGAGCGGCTGGCGCAGGAGGTGGCGCTGCTCGCGGTCAAGGGCGACGTGCGCGAGGAGATCGACCGGCTGTGCGCCCATGTCGGCGCCGCCCAGGGCCTGCTCGGCGACGCCGAGCCGGTCGGCCGGCAGCTCGACTTCCTGTGCCAGGAGCTCAACCGCGAGGCCAACACCTTGTGCTCGAAGGCGGCCGACGTGGCGCTCACCCGCATCGGCCTGGCGCTGAAGGCGACCATCGACCAGCTGCGCGAGCAGGTCCAGAACATCGAATGAGCGACTCTCGCGACCAGCCACCGGCCGCGCCGGCCGAGCTCAAGCGCCGCGGGCTCGCGCTGGTGCTGTCCTCGCCGTCGGGGGCCGGCAAGACCACCATCTCGCGCCGCCTGCTCGCCCAGGACGAAAATCTGCGGCTGTCGGTGTCGGTGACCACGCGCCCGAAGCGGCCCGACGAGGCGGCGGGCGTCGACTACCGGTTCGTCGACCGGCGCGCGTTCCAGGCCATGGTCGAGGCCGGCGAGCTGCTTGAGCACGCGCGTGTGTTCGACCACGACTACGGCACCCCGCGCGCGCCGGTCGAGACAGCGCTCGCCGAAGGGCGCGACGTGCTGGTCGACATCGACTGGCAGGGCGCGCAGCAGCTCAGCGAGGCGATGGGCGAGGACGTGGTCAAGGTGTTCATCCTGCCGCCCTCGACCGCGGAGCTCGCCCGCCGTCTCACGCTCCGCGCCCAGGATCCGCCCGAGGTGGTGCAAAAGCGCATGGCCAAGGCGGCCGGCGAGATGACCCATTGGGCGGAGTACGACTACGTGGTGATCAACCGCGACCTCGAGCGAGCGGTCGCCGAGGTCGCGGCCGTGCTGTGCGCCGAACGGCTGCGGCGCGACCGTTACCTCGACCTCAGCCGGTTCGTGGGCGGGCTGACGGCGGGCTGAGCTGGCGCAGGGCGCTCACCGCTCGGCCTGCTCGAGCGCGCGGGCGAGGGCACAGAAGCCGGCAACGCCGACCTGCTCGGCGCGCAGCTCGCCGGCGATGCCGGCCGCGTCCAGCAGCCGGGCGGCGTCGACCGGAAGCTGCTTGAGGCTGGTGCGGATCATTTTCCGGCGCTGGCCGAACGCCGCCGCGCACACCCGCTGCAATGCGCCGGCATCCGCCGGACACAGCGGCCTGGGGCGCGGATCGAGCCGGAGCAGAGTCGAGGTCACCTTGGGCGGCGGCGTGAACGCGCGCGCCGGAACCGTGAACGCCGGGCGCACCTCGCACAGCCACTGGGCGAGAACCGACAGGCGCCCGTAGGTGCGCCCGCCCGCAGCCGCGGCCAGCCGGTCGGCGACCTCCTTCTGGAGCATCACCGTCATCGAGCGGAGCGCGCCCGCGTCCCTCGCCACCGCCTCGAGCCAGCGGACCAGCAGCGCGGTGGCGATGTTGTAGGGCAGGTTGGCGACCACCGCGCGCGGCGGCTGGGCGAGCGCCAGCACATCGACCGCGAGCGCATCGGCCGCGATCAGGCGCAGGCGCGCGCCGGCGGCGGCGGCAAGCTCGTCCAATGCCGCTATGCAGCGCGCATCGCGCTCGATCGCGATCACCGCCCGCGCCGGGCTCGCCAGGAGCGCCCGCGTCAGGCCGCCCGGGCCCGGCCCGACCTCGATCACCTCGGCACCGTCGAGCGGCGCCGCGGCGCGCACGATGCGCGCGCACAAGTTGCCGTCGTGCAGGAAATGCTGTCCCAACCGCTTCTCGGCCCGCAAGCCGTGGCGGGCGATGACCTCGCGGATCGGCGGCAGCGCGGAGGCGTCGAACCGGCCCTGGCTCAAGGGACGGCGTCGCCGGTCAATTGCGCAGGTCGACGAAGGCGTTGCGGCGCAGGTCGCGCAACAGGCGCCGCTCCAGGATCGCCAGGCGCTGGGCCGCCAGGCGGTCGTAGATGAGGTCGCGGATGTCGCGCGCTCCGCCGGGCTCGCGCCGGTCGCAGACCATCAGCACATGGACCCCGGCCGAGGTCACGATCGGCGCGCTCGGCTGGTCGACCTCGAGCCCGGCGACGGTGGCGCGGAACTCCTCGGGCAGGTCCTGCATCTTGAGCCAGCCGATGTCTCCCGACAGCGAGGACTCGAGCTCGGAGGCGCGCGCCGCCATCGCCTTGCAGCCGGCAAGCCCGGCGCGCACCTGGTTCGCGCGGGCGAGCCTGTCATCGGCCGCCCCGGCCGGCTCGTCGGCCGCCGCCGGCAGCAGGATCTGCGACAGGTAGACCTCGGCATCGCTGTCCGCGGTCTCCTCTGCCATCACCGCGCGCTTGTCGCGCAACGAGATGATGTGCAGCCCGTCGAGCGAGCGGATCGGGTCGGACACGCTGCCCACCTCCATGGTGCGCAGCGCCTGGTCGATCTCCGGCCGGCTCTGGCCTTCGCGGATCCAGCCCACATTGCCGCCCGAGGGCGCCATCGCTCCCTGGCTGAACTGACGCGCGATGGCGGCGAAGTCGGTGCCGTTCCTGATCTGCCCGACCAGCCCGTTGGCGGTCGCGATCAGGTCCTGCTCGCTGGTCTGCGGATCCAGGTAGAGATCGATCTCGGACACCAGGTATTCCGGCTGCCCGCGGTTGGCCTCGAGGCGGTCGATCTCGGCCTGGATGTCCTCGTCGCTGACGTCGATGGTCGGACGCAGCCGCTGGCTAACAAACTTGCCCCAGGCGATCTGGGCGCGAACCTGGCTTTCGAGCGCGCCGATGCTGACGCCGACCTTGGACAGGAAGTCCGGCAAGGCCTCGCGCGCGACCCCGTTGTTGCGCGCCACCTCGTCCATTGCCGCCGCGAACTCCGAGTCGAGCACGCGCACGCCCTGGCGGTCCGCTTCCTGGACCTTGAGCGCCTCGTCGATCAGATTGCGCAGCACCGGCCCGGTGACCTGCTGGCGCACCTCGGCCGTATCGGGAAGCTTCGAGCTCGCCAGCGCCATCGCGACCCGGGAATCGAGGTCGTAGACCGAAATCACCTTGTCGTTGACCACCGCGGCGATGCGCATCAGGTCCTCGGCACCTGCGCCGACGGACGCCAGGCCGAGCAGGACGGCGGCCAACGCACTGCGGCGGGCGAACCACGCCAGGCGCTCGCGCCCGGTCACGCGAACCATCGGCTCCCGCGCCGTCTCGACCGTGATACCTGGGTACTCGGACATGGGTTCGATCCGCTCAGGCGGCGGCTCACGAAGTGTCGACTGGCGCCGGTCGGGGCCGGCGCCGTCTGGTATATGGTGTCGACTTCGACGCTGCAACCGGTGGCAGGCGTCTCAACCCAGATTGCGCAGGCGCACGGTGAAGGTGAACGTGGTATCGGGCTCGATATCGAGCTCGCGCGTGAAGTGGCGGCTCGCGCGCACGCTCACGTCGATGCACTCGTCGCCATATGCTAAGCCACCGGCGGTGACCAGGCTGCCGCCGCCGACCGCGAGGTCGTGGACGTGGCTCGCGAACAGTCGCCAGTTGTCGAGGAACCTGTAACTCGCGGCGGCCGAAATCTGCTCGACTGAACTCGGCACCCCGGTGGTCGGCGTGTCGCTGAGGGTGACGTAGGACATGCTGAGCCGCAGCCATTCCGGCCCGGCGGTTGCGCTCACCGACGCCCGACGCGCCGCCAGGTTCTCGCGGTCCAGGCGGAACCTCAGATTGAGATCGACGAAATCGCTGGGCGCCACCGTCAGCCGGCCGACATAGTCGGAGAAGCGGCGCGACAAGCCGGTGCCGGCCTCGAAGGTGTCGTCGTCGCGCTGGCGATAGGCCTGGCCGAGGAACAGTTCCGACCAGGCATCGCCTTCGCCATAAAGCGCGAAGCGGACGCCGTAGTTGGCGCGAAAGCCGCTCTCGACGCGGTCGAGGCCGGGAAAGCGCGTCGGGCTGAACAGGTTGGCGTCGTCGAACTCGAATGACAGGCTGTCCTCGTTCGGGATGTCGGTGGAATTGCCGCCGTTCGGACTGAACACCAACTGTCCAATCGGCTCGACGATCGGGCGCAGGGAGCCGTACTCGCCGACCCACGGCCAGCGCCAGCCGAGCGAGGCCTGGGGCACCACGCGGCCGGTGAAGCCGTCCTCGGGTGGCCGCGTGCCCGCCTCCGCCTGCTGGCCGTTGACGTGATACATGTCGCCGCGCAGCGACAGCTCGAGCTCGTAGATGTCGCCCATGCGCCCGATGTGGGGCAGCTGCCAGCCGCCCTTCACCGACAATCTTCGGCTGTCGGTGCCTTCGCTGCGGCCCATCACCCGGGCGTTGCCGTCGAACAGCCAGACGCCGCCGGCGATCCCGGGCGCGCTGCGCCAGCCATAGTCGAACAGCGGCAGCACGTAGGGCACCGTGCCTTCGTCAACGTCCGGATCGAGGCTCTGGAAGTAGAGCAGGTCGATATCGGCGTGCTCGCGCCCGCGACGGCCCTGCAAATAGGCGTCCTGGACGAGCGTGGTGAGCCCGCGCTGGAAGCCGTAGCGGGCGAGGTAGGTGGCATCGGTCGAGCGCTCGGCATCGAAGCCTATGCGCCAATACGGGTTGATCGAGAACTTGCCGTGGGCGCTGCCGTGGCCGCGCGTCCGATCGCCCGGGCGCGTATCCTCGGCCAGCCGCGAGCCGCGGGTGATGCTGCCGGCCAGCTCGTAATAGCCGCTGTCGGTCGCCTCGCGGTACTCGCCGGTCAGGACCGGGCCCTCGCGCTCGGTCATGGTCGGCGCGATGGTCGCGTCCCGGCTGGGCGAGATGTTGAAGAAATAGGGCTGGGTGTAAGTGATGCCGAGCGTCGAATTGCGGCCGAAGGTCGGCGGCAGGAAGCCGGTCTTGCGCTCCACCGTCGGGTCGGGGTGGCTGAAGAACGGCGTGTACAGGACCGGAATCCCGAACAGCTCGAGGAAGGCATCCTGGTAGAAGATCGTGTGCAGGCGCTTGTCGTGGACCACGCGGTAGGCCTTGAGCTGCCACAACGGCGCCCGGTCCGGGTCGTCCTCGCACAGCTCGCACGGGCTGTAGACCACCTTGCTCAAGGCGGTGCGGCCGTCCGCCGTCATCCGCCCGCCGCTGGCGGCCAGGCGCGAGCCGTCGGTGAGCAGGATGCCGAGGCCCCGGATCGCGCCGCTCTTGAGGTCGCCGGTCAGCTCGACATAGTCGGCAAACACCACCGTGCCGTCGGTCTCGAGCAGGGCGACGTTGCCCGAGGCGGTGACCAGGTCGCTGCGCTTGTTGTAGGTCAACCTGTCCGAGCGCAGCACGCGCCCGCCGCGGGCAAGCTCGACCGAGCCGCTCGCCGTGACCAGCCCGAGGCGCTCGTCGTAGCCGACCTGGTCGGCCAGCAGCACCACGTCGTCCTCGGTCTGGGCAAGCGCGGGCGCGGGCTGGGCGAGGTGGGCGAGAGACGCCACGACCACGGCGGCGAGCGCGGCCGCGATCCGACTCGCCCGGGTCATGGCGCGCCTTCGAGCATGCGCGCGTGGAGCAGCATCGCCGCGCCCGCCAGCAGCGCCACCGCGGCCGGCGCCCAGGCGGCGAGCAGCACCGGGATGCTGGCCGAAAGGCCGAGCGCCGTGACCACGTCGGAGAACACGTACAGCGCGAATCCGACCAGAACCCCGACCCCGACCATCAGGCCGCTGGCGCCGCGCCGCGGCAGGCGCGAGGAGAAGGTGGCGCCGACCAGGACCATGCCGGCGAGCAGCACCGGCAGCGACAGCACGGAGTGCCAGTGGAGGCGGTGCTTGAGCGCCGAGAACCCGGCCCGCTCCAGCAGTGCGATGAAGCCCGGAATGCGCCAGAACGACAGCGTCTCGGGCGAGCCGAAGCTTTCCTGAATCTGGCTGTCGGTAAGCTGGGTCTCGAACTCATAGTCCGCGCGCCGCTCGGACGGGCGCCCGGGGCCGGTGATCAGTGCCTCGCTCAGCAACCAGTAGCCGTGCTCGAGGCGGGCGGTCGCGGCGTCGATCCGCTCGACGAACCGGTCCGTGCCCTGGTAGCGGAAGATGATCACGTCGTGCAGCACCAGGCCGGGTTGCGAGATGCGCTGGGCGTGGATCACCGCTTCGCCGAAATCGTCGGCCTGCCTGAGCCACAGGCCCGAGCTGGACAGCGCGAGCTTCGATTCCTGGCCGCGCAGATTGCGGGCGTCGAGCAGCTCGTAGCGCGACAGCATCGCCGAGGCGAGCGGATTGAACACCGCCATCATGAACACCCCGAGCGCGACGGCGAGGCCGAGCCCGGGCAACAGGATCTGCCAGGTTGCGACGCCGGCGGCGCGCGCCACCGCAAGCTCGTTGGTCCGGGTCAGCCGGGTGAGCGTGAGCATGGTGCCGATCAGCACGGCATACGGCACGACGCGCTGGGCAAGATAGGGCAAGTGCAGGCTCGCCATCTCGGCGACCAGCCAGACCCCGGCAGTCGCGGCGCCGCTCGCCCGCCGGCCCAGCTCGACCAGGTCGACCAGGAAGATCAGCGTCGCCAGCGCGACGAAGGCGATCGCCATCCCGACCAGGAACTGGCGGGCGAGATAGGTGGACAGGGTGGCGGAGACGCGCACCGCCTCAGCCGATCCGCACCGGCATCGGCTCGGCCGGCGGGCGCCGGCGGCGGCGCCCGTCGCTGATCAGCGCGAAGGCGGCGGCGGCGCCGGCCGCGAAGCTCGCCAGGTAATAGCTCGGCACCAGCCAGGGCTCGCGGCTGACCATGCCTTGCAGGCTGTGGACGACCGCCAGGAATGCGATCGCGGCCCCGACCGCGGCCAGGATGCGCCAGCCCTCGCCGCGGCGGTTGAACTCTCCGGGCAACAGGAACGCGGTCGCGATCAACGCCAGCGCCAGCGGCTGCAGGCAGCCGATGAGGCGCGCATGCGCCTCGGCCATGAACTCGCGCACATGCCGCTCCTCGGCGCCGGGGCCGGGGTACAGCAGCTCGTGGAAGTAGCGCTCCTTGGCCTCCCGGAACCGGGCGGGCCCGAACTCGGGCATCGGCCCGAAATCGAAGGCGTAGGAGTCGAAATACAGCATCGACAGGCTGCCGTTCGCGACGTCGATCTGCTGGCGGCTGCCGTTGGCGAGCACGAAGCGCGGACCCTCGGGCGTGGCGACCAACGTGCCGCGCTCGGCCATCACCGTCGCCGGCTCGACCGGGTCGCGCTCGTCATGGACCATGATGCCGCTGAGCTCGCCGCTCGACCGGCGCTCGCGGACATAGATCGTCAGGCCCTCGACCGGGGTGTTGAACACGCCCTCCTGAAGCAGCACCGAGGCGTAGGAGTTGCGAATCTCGAACTGCCGGTCCTTGAACACGCGGAAGCCCGCCGGCATCAGGTAAAGATTGATCGCCAGCACCGCGGCCATGACCATGATCCCGAGCGCCAGCGCCGGCGCCGCCAGCTGCCAGTTCGACAGCCCCATCGCGCGCAGCACGACGATCTCGGAATCGATGGTCAGGCGGTGATAGACGTAAAGCGTGCTGGCGAACAGCGCGATCGGCATGATGATGCCGAGCAGCGACGGGGTGATCAGCACGGTCAGGGTCAGGAACAGCCCGATCGACAGGCCCTTGTTGACGATCAGGTCTACGAAGCGCAGCGACTGGGTCAGCCAGACGACCCCGGTGAGGCTCAAGGTGACGACCACGAACGGGCCGATCAGCTGGGTGATGATATAGCGCGTGTGGCGGTGCATCCGTCCCCCGGCAGCCGAACCGGTGCGGCGACGAAAGCCCCGAGCGGGGCGCGGCGCCGCCTAGCCGCGGAATTAAACTAAATCTTTTTTTGTCCGCAACAATCGCTAAAGTGCGCGCCCGGCCGCGGGGCCTCCGACTGGTCGCCGATCGTCGCCCGGCGCGGCTCCCGCGCGATGTCATCGTAGGGAGACCCATGAACCTGAGCTTTTCCGGGACCTCGCTCGACGGCACAGGCGCATTGGCGCTCGGCGTGTTCGAGGGGCGCGCGCTGGCGGGCCGCGCCGGCGAGCTCGACCGGGCCACGGGCGGGGCGATTCGCCGCGCCCTCGACCATGCGCGATTCGAGGGCAAGACCGGGCAGTCGTTGACGATCCTGGCGCCGGCGCGGATCAAGGCCGGCCGCGTGGTGCTGCTGGGCCTGGGCGACCCGAAGGACTTCGGCACGCTCGCCGCCGCCAAGGCGGGCGGCGCCGCGGTCGCGCAACTGGCGATGTCGGGCGAGACCGCGGCGGCGCTGGTGGTCGAGACCCCGAAGCAGGCGAAGGTCGACGAGGCCACCGCCGCCGCCCACGCCGCCCATGGCGCAAGGTTGCGCAGCTATCGATTCGACAAGTACCGGACCACGGAGAAGAAGGACCAGAAGCCGTCGCTCGCGCGCATGACGGTGATGTGCGCGCAGCCGGCCAAGGCGCGCGCGCTGTACCGGCCGCTGGATGCCCTCGGCGACGGAGTGTTCCTGACCCGCAACCTGGTGTCGGAGCCCGCCAACGTCCTCAACCCGCCGAGCTACGCCAAGGAGATCCGCAAGCTGGCGGGCGAGGGCCTCAAGGTCGAGGTGCTGGCGGAGCCGCGCCTGAAGAGGATGGGCATGGGCGCGCTGCTCGCGGTCGGCGCCGGCAGCGCGCACGACTCGCAGGTGGTGGTGATCCGCTGGAACGGCGCGCCGCAACGCGCCCGGCGCCAGCGCCCGATCGCGTTCATCGGCAAGGGCGTCACCTTCGACACCGGCGGCATCTCGATCAAGCCCGCCCAGGGCATGGAGGACATGAAGTGGGACATGGGCGGGTCCGCGGTGGTGGTCGGGCTGATGCTGGCGCTCGCCCGGCGCAAGGCCAAGGTCGATGCGGTCGGCGTGGTCGGCCTGGTCGAGAACATGCCGTCGGGAACCGCGCAGCGGCCGGGCGACGTGGTCACCTCGTACTCCGGCCAGACGATCGAGGTGCTCAACACCGATGCCGAGGGCCGGCTGGTGCTCGCCGACGTGCTGTGGTACGCGCAAAAGCGGTTCAAGCCGCGGTTCATGGTCGACCTCGCCACGCTCACCGGCGCCATCATCGTCTCGCTCGGCAACGTCCGCGCGGGCCTGTTCTCGAACGACGACGCCTTGAGCAAGCGCCTGGTCGCCGCCGGCGACGAGGTCGGCGAGCTGGTCTGGCCGATGCCGCTCGACGAGCCCTACGACAAGCTGCTCAAGTCCGACATCGCTGACGTCAAGAACATCGGCGGCCGCGGCGCGGGCAGCATCACCGGCGCCAAGTTCCTGCAGCGTTTCGTCAACAAGCTGCCGTGGGCGCATCTCGACATCGCCGGCGTGACCTGGACGCAGGAGGACTCGGAGCTGGTGCCCAAAGGCGGCTCGGCGTTCGGCGTGCGCCTGCTCGACCGGCTGGTGGCGAGCCACTACGAGGCGACGTAGCGGGCTTCGCGTGGCCGGCGCGGGCACCACCGACATCGGCTTCTATCAGCTCAACCGCTCGCCGCTTGAGCGCGCCTTGCCGCGCCTGGTCGAGCGCGCGCTGGACGGCGGCTTCCGGGTGCTGATCCGCTGCGGCTCGCGCCCGCGCCTCGACCAGCTCAACGGCGTGCTATGGACCTACGACCCCGGCAGCTTTTTGCCGCATGGCGGCCCCGACGACGGCAACGCCGCCGACCAGCCGGTCTATCTGAGCGACGGGCCCGACAACCCCAACGGCGCCAGGCTGCTGGTCCTGGTCGACGGCGTCGAGGCGGCCGACCTCGACCGCTTCGAGCGCTGCCTCGACCTGTTCGACGGCACCGACCCGGAGGCGCTGGAGGCGGCGCGCCGGCGCTGGCGCGCGCTCAAGGA
>DASWHU010000071.1:0-5434 GCA_036398035.1 Alphaproteobacteria bacterium
CCACCAGACCAGCTTCTTCACCAGCCACGAGGCGCTGTTGCTCGGCTACGAGCAGGCGCTGACCCGCGTCGACAGCACCACCGGCGACTGGTACGACTGCTCGGCGCACATGCTGTGGATCGGCGACCGCACGCGCGACCCGGACGAGGCCCATGTCGAGTTCCTGCGCGGGGTCGGCAACCCGCTCGGGATCAAGGTCGGGCCGAGCTGCGACGCGGACACGCTGATCCGCCTGATCGACATTCTCAATCCCGACAACCAGGCCGGACGGCTGACCCTGATCGCGCGAATGGGCACCGACAAGGTCGCCAAGCTGCTGCCGCCGCTGGTCCGGCGCGTGGCGCGCGAGGGGCGCACGGTGGCGTGGGCATGCGACCCGATGCACGGCAACACCATCAAGTCCTCCTCGGGCTACAAGACCCGCCCGTTCGACCGCATCCTCGCCGAGGTCGAGGACTTCTTCGCCGTCCACGAGGCCGAGGGCAGCTATGCCGGGGGGGTCCATTTCGAGATGACCGGGCGCGACGTGACCGAGTGCATCGGCGGCGCCCAGGCGATCACCGAGGACGGCCTGTCGGACCGCTACCACACTCATTGCGACCCGCGCCTGAACGCCTCGCAAAGCCTCGAGCTCGCGTTCCTGATCGCGGCCGAGCTGAAAAGCCGCCGGCTGGTGCGGCGGGCGGACGTGGCTGCCGCCTCGTGACCCGCGCGCGGGGGCACGGCGTGGACCCGCACGTCGGCGCCTCCCGCAGGCGTCCTGAGATGGCCTCGCCCGGCGAGCCGGTGGCGCCCGGCGACAGCGATTTCGAGGCCGAGCTTGGCCGCCGTACCGACCATTACTTCAAGCGCACCCGCGACATTGTCCGCCGCTACGGCGACATCCGCGCCACCTACGCCCTGTTCATGCGCCGGCCGGTGATCTTCTGCCCGCGGCTGGCGGTGGAGTGGCTCGAGCGCGCCGCCAGCGAGCGCGCGACCAGGTTCGACATCGAGCTCTGCTTCGAGGAAGGCGCCTGGGTCGGCGCCGGCGAGCCGCTGATGTACGTCACCGGGCCGCTGTCGGAGTTGGTCGACCTGGAGACCATCTATCTGCAGCTGCTGGGGCCGCCCTGCGTCGCCGCCTACAACGCGTTCACCATGTGCGCCGACATGCCCGGGGTCGCCTTCCTGGCGATGGACGCGCGCCACTGCGCCGGTGCCGAGATGGCCGAGATGATGGCCTACGCCGCCAGCGTCGGCTCGACTAAGGCACGGCGCGAGGCCAACGCCATCGGCTTCATCGGCAATTCCAACGACGAGACCGCGCACTACTTCGGCAACCGCGTCGGGCTCGGCACCATGCCGCACGCGCTGCTCGGCTTCGCCGGCTCGACCGTGCGCGCGGCCGAGATGTTCCACGACACCTACCCGGACGAGCCGCTGACCGTGCTGGTCGACTATTTCGGCTGCGAGGTAAGCGACTCGATCGCGGTCGGCGAGCGCTTTCCCGACCTCGCCCGCGACGGCCGGCTCAGGGTGCGCGTGGATACCCATGGCGGGCGCTTCGTCGAGGGCCTCGATACCGCCCGCTCCTACGACGTGCTCGAGCGCCACGCGCCCCAGGCGGTGCGCACCTATCGCAGTGAGACCGAGCTGCGCTGGCTGGTCGGCACCGGGGTCACCGCGGCGTCGATCTTCCATTTGCGCGACGCCCTCGACCAGGCCGGCTTCGGCAGGATCGGGATCGTCGCCAGCTCCGGCTTCAACCCGGGCAAGTGCAAGGTGTTCGCGTCCGTCGCGGCGCCGGTCGACATGATCGGCACCGGCTCGTACCTGCCCGAGCGGTGGTCGGAGACTTACGCCACCGCCGACATCGTCGCCTATGACGGCCGGCCCTCGGTCAAGGTCGGGCGCGAGTTCCTGCTCAGGCGGCCGGGGCAGGCCGAGGGCGAGGGCGAGGGCGAGGACGCCGAGTCCTAATGCAGGCGTTTCGGCCTCTGGCCGGGCGAGGCCGTGGCGACGATTCGGCGCCGGGCCGAGGCCCGCTCCACGTCCGCGTTGAAGGCGATCGAGATGCGCTCCTCGGCGCCGTCATAGGGCTGGACGAGGTGCCACACCCATGACGGGAAGATCAGCATCATGCCGTCGCGCGGCTGGAACTTGAGCTTGACGCCGAAGCCTTGCCCCGGCGTGCCCCGCGTGCCGACCGCGCCGCGCGGGTCCAGGAACTCGATGTTGCCGCTCTCCTGGCCGGGCTTGGGCGGGCTGCCCGCGGCCACGTAGTAGACCCCCGACCAGTCCGAGCGCGGGTGCTCGTGCAGCTTGTTGTAGTTGCCGCGGCGGCTGACATTGGCCCAGGCGATCAGCGTGCGCACCGTGATGGCGTTGGCCGCGACCTTGCCGGAGGCGGTGGTGATGTCGGCGATGCCGGCCAGCAGCCAACGCCTGAGCTGGGTCACCTCCGGGTTGGTCCACGACAACAGGTCGGGCCGCGAATGCCAGCCGCCGGCATTGCTCTGGTGCACGCCCCGCGAGGCGCTCTCGCGCTTGAGGATGGTCGCCTTGAGCGCCGCGTTCACCGCCGTGGCGTCGGCGATGTCGCGCACCAGGATCGGGGTGGCGAAGGCGGTGACGACGTCGGTGGCCTTGGGCACGGACTTGGGTCCTGCTGTTTGGTCAAGCGATTGCGCAGGGCTAAGAAAATGCGCGCCTTGGCCGCGTTGACAAGGGCAGGCGGGCGGCACTAAAGCTCCGCCAACCGCGCCGGAGGCTGCCTGTCATGCCCGATACCCTGTCGCTCGCTCTCGCCCAGGTCAATCCGGTGGTCGGCGACCTCGCCGGCAATGCCCGGATGGTCCGCGAGGCGCGCGCCGAGGCCGGCCGGCTCGGCGCCGACCTGGTGGTACTGCCCGAGCTGGTCGTCACCGGCTATCCGCCCGAGGACCTGGTGCTCAGGCGCGCGTTCCAGGTGGCGGTGGCGCGCGAGGTCGAAAGGCTCGCCGCCGAGACCGCCGACGGCGGCCCGGCGGTGCTGCTGGGCGCGCCGTGGCGGGACGGCGATGCGCTCTACAACGCCGCCCTGCTGCTCGACCAGGGCCGCATCGCCGCGCGCCGCTACAAGCACAAGCTGCCCAACTACGGCGTGTTCGACGAGGTGCGGGTGTTCCGCGCCGGCCCGGTGCCCGGGCCGGTGCCGTTCCGCGGCCTCAGGCTCGGCGTGATGGTGTGCGAGGACATGTGGACCGCCGACGTCGCCGAGACGCTCGAGGAATGCGGCGCTCAGGTCCTGGTGGTGATCAACGGCTCGCCCTACGAGCGCGGCAAGGAGGACGAGCGGCTGTCGCTCGCGGTCGCGCGGGTCACCGAGACCGGCCTGCCGCTCGCCTACGTCAACCAGGTCGGCGGCCAGGACGAGCTGGTGTTCGACGGCGCCTCGTTCGTGCTCGACGGCGACCGCAGCTTGCGGGTGCAGGCGCCGTCATGGGCCGAATGCGTGCGCCTGTCCGCGTGGACCGCCGGCGCCGGCGAGCGCTTGACCTGCGCCGACGGCGTGCGCGACCCCCAGCCCGAGGGCAGCGAGCAGATCTACACCGCGCTCGCCACCGGCCTGCGCGACTACGTCAACAAGAACGGCTTCCCGGGCGTGATCATCGGCCTGTCGGGCGGCATCGACTCCGCCCTCACCGCCGCGGTCGCGGTCGATGCGCTGGGGCTGGAGCGGGTGCGCGGCGTACGCATGCCGTCCCGCTACTCCTCCGGCCACAGCCTCGCCGACGCCGCGGCCTGCGCGGCGGCGCTCGGCATCCCCTGCGAGACGGTGCCGATCGAGCCCGCGCACGCCGCTTTCGAGCAGATGCTCGCGCCCGCGTTCGAGGGCTATCAGCCGGACACCACCGAGGAGAACATCCAGGCGCGCGTGCGCGGCGTGATCCTGATGGCGCTGTCGAACAAGACCGGCGCGATGCTGGTCACCACCGGCAACAAGTCCGAGATGTCGGTCGGCTACGCCACCCTCTACGGCGACATGTGCGGCGGCTACTCGGTGCTCAAGGACGTCTACAAGACCACCGCCTATGAGCTCGCCCGCTGGCGCAACCGGCACCGGCCCGCGGCCGGCCTCGGGCCCGAGGCGGCGGTGATCCCGGATCACGTCATCACCAAGGCGCCGTCGGCCGAGCTCAAGCCCGACCAGACCGACCAGGATTCGTTGCCGCCCTATCCGGTGCTCGACGACATCCTCGAATCCCTGGTCGAGAACGAGATGTCGCTGGACGAGATCGTCGCCCGCGGCCACGAGCGCGCACTGGTCAAGCGCGTGCGCCGGATGCTCTATGTCGCCGAGTACAAGCGCCGCCAGGCGCCGCCCGGGGTCAAGATCACCCGGCGCGCGTTCGGCCGCGACCGCCGCTACCCGATCACCAACGGCTTCATCGCCCTCGAATAGCCCCGCGCATGTTGCCGTCATTCCGGCCGGACCCCGGCGTCAAGCCGGGGGGAGAGCCGGAATCCATGCTTCGATGGACCCCGCTTTCGCGGGGGTGACGACTGGGGTAGGAGCTTGTGGTCAAGTTGGAAACGACTCTGCAATCGAGGAATCAGGCGCTAAAAGAGACAACACCATGCAGCTTCGTCTCACCAACACCGCGAGCGGGATCAAGGAGCCGTTCACGCCGCTCGATCCCGGGCACGTGCGGATGTACGTGTGCGGGCCGACGGTCTATGACCGCGCGCATATCGGCAACGCCCGCCCGGTGGTGGTATTTGACGTGCTCTACCGCTTGCTCAAGCGCCATTACCCGCGCGTCACCTATGTGCGCAACATCACCGACATCGACGACAAGATCATCGCCGCGGCGAAGGAGACCGGTGAGCCGATCCCGGAGCTGACCCGGCGCACGACCGAGATGTTCCACGCCGACATGGCCGCCCTCGGCGCGCTCGATCCCGACGCGGAGCCGCGCGCGACCGACAACATCCCGCAGATGATCGCGATGATCGAGGCTCTGCTGGCGTCCGGTCACGCCTACCCGGCTGACGGCCACGTGCTGTTCCATGTGCCATCGCAGGCGGACTACGGCGCGCTGTCGCGGCGCCACCGCGAGGAGATGATCGCCGGCGCGCGCATCGAGCCGGCGCCCTACAAGAAGGACCCGGCCGACTTCGTGCTGTGGAAGCCCTCGAGCCCGGACCAGCCGGGCTGGGACTCGCCCTGGGGGCGGGGGCGGCCGGGCTGGCACCTGGAATGCTCGGCAATGAGCGAGCGCTATCTCGGCGAGACCTTCGACATCCACGGCGGCGGCCAGGACCTGATCTTTCCCCATCACGAGAACGAGCGCGCCCAGAGCATCGCCGCCCACGGCGGCAAGCCGTTCGTACGCTACTGGGTGCACAACGCCTACGTCATCGTCAACGGCGAGAAGATGTCGAAGAGCCTCGGCAACTTCTTCACCGT
>DASWHU010000072.1:0-1865 GCA_036398035.1 Alphaproteobacteria bacterium
CTGGCGCTGCTCGGCGGGCTGATCCTCAACCTGATGCCGTGCGTGCTGCCGGTGCTGTCGCTCAAGCTGCTCGGCGTCATCGGCCACGGCGGCGGCGAGCGGCGGCGGGTGACGCTGAGCTTCGTCGCCTCGGCGGCCGGGATCGTGGTCTCGTTCCTGGTCCTGGCCGGGGCCGCGGTCGCGGTCAAGCTCGCCGGCGGCGCGGTCGGCTGGGGCATGCAGTTCCAGCAGCCGGGGTTCCTGGTGTTCGTGATCCTGGTGCTGGGCCTGTTCGCCTACAACCTGATCGGGCTCTACCAGGTCCGCCTGCCCGGCTGGCTCGGCGACCTCGGGCTTGCCGCCGGCGATCGCGCCGAGCGCCTCGGCGGCGGGCTCGCCGGCCACTTCATGACCGGCGCCTTCGCCACCCTGCTCGCCACCCCGTGCTCGGCGCCGTTCCTCGGCACCGCGGTGAGCTTCGCGCTCGGCCGCGGTGCGGGCGAGATCCTCGCCGTCTTCGCCGCCCTCGGCCTCGGCATGTCGGCGCCGTACCTGGTGGTGGCGGCGTTTCCCGGCCTCGCCACCCGGCTGCCGCGGCCGGGGCGGTGGATGGTCTGGGTGCTCTGGGCGCTCGCAATCGCGCTGCTCGGCACGGCGGCGTGGCTGGTCACCGTGCTCGCCGCCGTTGCCGGCTGGCCGGCTGCGGGCACGGTCGCCGGGGTGCTGCTGCTCGCCGCGCCGGCGATCCGCATCGCGCGCGCCCAAGGCGCGCTGCGCCCGCTCGGCGCCGGGGCGTTGGCGGTGCTGCTGGCGGCGGCGTTCGCGGCACCGGCGGCGCTCGAATCCCCGGCACCGCAAAGCCGGCCCGGCGCCACCGCCGAGGCGGTCGACTGGCGCCCGTTCGATGCGGACGCGATCGCGCCGGCGGTGGCCGCGGGCCAGGTGGTGTTCGTCGACGTCACCGCCGACTGGTGCGTGACCTGCAAGGTAAACAAGCGCGTGGTGCTCGACTCCGACGAGGTCGCGGCGCGGCTCACGGCGCCGTGGGTGGTGCGCATGCGCGCCGACTGGACCCGCCCCGACCAGCGCATCGCCGACTATCTGGCGAGCTTCGACCGCTACGGCATCCCGTTCAACGCGGTCTACGGCCCCGGCGTGCCCGACGGCCGGGCGCTGTCCGAGCTGCTCACCAGGGTCGAGGTGTCGCACGCGCTCGACGCCGCGCGCGGGCCGGTCGCGGCGGCGATCGACTGACCGCGTAGCGGCCGTCGCCTGCCGGGCGGGCGCTGCGATTTCGCTTGGCCTCGGCCGCGCAACGGGTATTTATCTGGCGGACGCGAGCGCTCGGGGGCGCCCGGCGGGCGGGTCTCGGCGACCGGAAGGCGAGTGAGGAGGAGCGGCAATGGCGATCAAGGTGGGAGACAGGATCCCGACCGTCAACCTGCGCTACATGGCGGCGGACGGGATCAAGGAGATGTCGACCAAGGAGCTGTTCGGCGGCAAGAAGGTGGTCGTGTTCGCGCTCCCCGGCGCGTTCACCCCGACCTGCTCGGCAAAGCACCTGCCCGGCTTCGTCCAGCATGCCGACGAGATCAAGGCCAAGGGCGTCGACGCCATCGCCTGCATCGCGGTCAACGACGCCTTCGTGATGGGCGCCTGGGGCAAGAACCAGAACGCCGGCGACAAGGTGATCATGCTCGCCGACGGCAACGCCGACTTCACCAAGGCGGTCGGGCTCGAGCTCGACGCGACCGGATTCGGCATGGGCCTGCGCTCGCAGCGCTATGCGATGGTGGTCGACAACGGCGTGGTCAAGACGCTCGCGGTCGAGGACGGCCCCGGCCTCGACGTCTCGGCGGCGGAGAAGATCCTGGCCAAGCTGTAGC
>DASWHU010000073.1:0-16798 GCA_036398035.1 Alphaproteobacteria bacterium
CGTGCTCGGGCATCGCCACCGGCGCCGACACCTGGGCGCCGAGCGTATCGCGATAGAGCGCGCGCGCCGCCTCGAGATCGGGCACCGCGATCGCCACGTGATTGAGCCTGCCGATCATGTGATCCCTGCCGCCTGGTATCCAGCGACGCGCCGGGCGCCGCACGCCCGATATAGCATGGCCGTTCGATTGCCGGGGCGCGAGACGACCTGAGCGCGGGCGCCTACAGCCGCACCAGCTCGACCGCGACCATGGGGCGCTTGTCGTGGCGGCGCTGGATCTCCCGGCGCATGGATAAACGCGCGGTCTCGCGCACGGTCTCGTCGTCGCCGCGGCGCGCGCGCGGCAGCGCCTCGACCGCGTCGCGGACCAGCTCGGAAAGCTCCTCGCCGGCCTCGGCACCGTCCGCGAACACGCCCTCGGCGCGCACCGTGGGCGCCGCTTGCAGCTTGCCCGCCCGATCCATGACCAGGGTCACGAACACCACGCCGGCCACCATCAGCCGGCGGCGGCCGCGCATCACCTCGCTGTCGACCGGCAGCAGCGTGTTGCCGTCGAGCGCGAGGCGGCCGCTCTCGACATGGTCGACGATCCCCGCCTCGCCCGGCGCCAGGCGCACCACGCAGCCGTTCTCGACCTCGATCGCCTGCGGCACCTGCAGCGAGCGCGCGAAGGCGGCGTGCTCGGCGATGTGGCGGCGTTCGCCGTGCACCGGCACAGCGATGCGCGGGCGCACCCAGCGGTACATGCGCGCGAGTTCCTCGCGCGCCGGATGGCCCGAGACGTGGACGAAGTGGTCGGCCTCGGTGACCACCTCGATGCCGCGCCCGACCAGCCGGTTGTGCATGCGGAAGATCGCCTTCTCGTTGCCGGGAATGATCTTCGACGAGAACACCACCAGGTCGCCCGGATCGAGCGCGATGTGCGGATGCTCGTCGGCGGCGATCTTGGCCATCGCCGCGCGCGGCTCGCCCTGGCAGCCGGTGGCCAGCACCAGCACCTTGTCGCGCGGCAGGAACCCGGCCTCGTTGTCGGGCAGCAGGGGCGGCAGGTCGCGGAGATAGCCGGCCTCGCGCGCCGCCTCGACGATCCGCCACAGGCTGCGCCCGGCGAGCGCGACGTGGCGGCCGTTGCGCAGCGCGCACTTGGCCACGGTCTCGATGCGCGCCGCGTTGGAGGCGAAGCTGGTCACCACCACCCGCCCCTCGCGGCCCCGGATCAGCTCATCGAGCGTGCGCCGCAGCTCGCCCTCCGAGCCCGACTCGCCGGGGCGGAAGACGTTGGTCGAATCGCAGACCATGGCCAGCACCCCCTCCTCGCCGAGCGCGGCGAGCGCCGCCGCGTCGGTCTCCTCGCCGATCAGCGGGTCGGGGTCGATCTTGAAGTCGCCGGTATGCAGGATGGTGCCGAGCCGGGTGCGCAGCGCGACCGCGTTGGGTTCGAGGATCGAGTGCGTCACCGTGATCAGCTCGAGGTCGAACGGGCCGATCTCGAACCGGCTCTTGAGCGGCACGATGCGCAGGTCCACCGCTTCCTCGAGGCCGACCTCGGCGAGCTTTCGGCGCAGCACGGCGGCGGCGAACGGAGTCGCGTACACCGGGCAGCCGAGGCGCGGCCACAGATGCGGCACCGCGCCCAGATGGTCCTCATGGGCGTGGGTGAGCACGATCGCGAGCAGGGCGTCGCGGCGCGCCTCGATGAACGCGGGATCTGGCATCACCAGGTCGACGCCGGGCAACCATTCGTCGGCGAACGAGACGCCGCAGTCGAGCATCAGCCACTTGCCGTCGAGGCCGTACAGGTTGAGGTTCATGCCGATCTCGCCGGCCCCGCCGAGCGGCACGAACAACAGCTCGCCCTGGGCGGTCATCGGTTCAGGAGATGCAGCCGGCTCAACCCGTGCAGCGTCAGGTCGGGCTCGACCACGTCGATGGCCTCGGTGGCGCCGGCGAACAGCGGCGCCAGGCCGCCGGTGGCGATGGTCATCGCCGGGCGGTCGATCTCGCCCTTGATGCGCCGGACCAGCCCCTCGACCAGGCCGACATAGCCCCAGTAGACGCCCGACTGCATGGCGGTGACGGTGCCCGAGCCGATCACCCGCTGCGGCTTCTGCACCGCGATCCGCGGCAGCTTGGCGGCGGCGCGGTCGAGCGCCTCGAGCGACAGGTTCACCCCCGGCGCGATCACGCCGCCCTCGTAGCCGCCGTCGTCGGCGACCACGTCGAAGGTGGTGGCGGTGCCGAAGTCGATCACGATCAGCCAGCCGGCATGCCGATGGTGGGCGGCGATCGCGTTGACCAGCCGGTCGGCGCCGACGTCGCCCGGGCGCTCGACGCGCACCTCGATGCCGATGTCGAGCCCCTCGCCGACCACCTGGGCCTCGCACGCGAAGTAGCGCCGGCACAGCTGCTTGAGCTCGTGCAGCGCCTGGGGCACGACGCAGGCGATGATCGCCGCGCCGACCTCGGCCGACGCCAGGCCCTTGAGGCCCATCAGCTGGGTGAGCCAGACCGCGTACTCGTCGGCGGTGCGGTTGGTCACGGTCGCCGCGCGCCATTGATGCAGCAGGCGGTCGCCGTCGAACACCGCGAACACGATGTTGGTGTTGCCGGCGTCGATCGCGAGCAGCTTGGGCGCGCTCATGGCGTTGGCGGGAACACCGCGCCGGCCTCGATCCGCGTCCGGCTGCCGTCGCCGTGGGCGACGATCAGCGCGCCGTCGTCGTCGAGCCGCTCGAACCGGCCGCTGAGCCGGCGCGAGTCGAGACGCACCTCGATCGGCTCGCCGATGCGCCAGGCGCGGGCGAGCCAGGCGGCGCGCACCGGCGCGAACCCGTCCTGCCCCCAGACGTCGAGCCAGCGCAACAAGTGGCGCGCGAACGCCTCGAGTGCCGCCTCCGGCGTCACCTCGCCCGCGCCCTCGAACGCGAGATCGGTCGCCGGGAACTCGGCATCGCCCGGATGGTGCGCCAGGTTGACGCCGACGCCGATCACCAGCCAGTCGACCAACGCGCCGCCGCTGGTCGCGGACTCGATCAGGATGCCGGCGCACTTGCGGCCGTTGACCAGCACGTCGTTGGGCCATTTGTGGGCGATGGTGGCGAGCGGCGGCAGGAGCCCCGCGAGCGCATCCCCGAGCGCGACCGCGACCAGGAAGGTGAGCCGGGCACAGTCGGCGGCATCGAGGTCAGGGCGCAGCAGGACCGAAACGTACAGGTTGCCGGGCGGCGACTGCCAGGCGCGACCGCGGCGCCCGCGCCCCGCGCTCTGGCTTCGCGCCCAGACCACGGTGCCGTCGGGCGCGCCGGCCTCGGCCCGCCGGCGCGCTTCCGAGTTGGTACTATCGACCGACTCGAGCGCGACCAGCGAAAACGGCGGCGGCAGCTTGGGCGCGCGGGTCACGGAAACAGCGCCGCGGCGGCGCCCGCCGCGCCCGCAACAATCGGCGCGAGGTAGAAGAAGAACAGCAGGATCGCCACGCTGGTGCCGCCGATCACCAGCGACAGCTCGCGCTCCATCGGCCGGTCGAACGCCTCGGCCGGGTCGTCGAAGTACATCAGCTTGACAATGCGCACATAGTAGAACGCGCCGACCACGCTGGTCAGCACGCCGATCACGGCCAGCGTGTACAGCCCCGCCTGGACCGCCGCAAGGAACACGTACAGCTTGCCGAAGAAGCCGGCCAGCGGCGGGATGCCGGCCAGCGAGAACATGAAGATGCCGAGCGCGAGCGCCATCATCGGCCGGGTGCGTCCCAGCCCCGCAAGGTTGGCGATGGATTCGACCATCTCGCCCTGGACGCGCATCGCCAGGATGCAGGCGAAGGTGCCGATGGTCATGACCAGGTAGATCGCCATGAAGATGATCACCGCCTGGACGCCCTGCTCGGTGCCGGCGGCGAGCCCGACCAGGGCATAGCCGACATTGCCGATCGAGCTGTACGCCATCAGCCGCTTGATGTTGGTCTGCCAGATGGCGGCGAAGGCGCCGAGCGCCATCGAGGCGATCGAGATGAATACCACGATCTGGCGCCACTCGCCGACCAGGCCGCCGAACGGCTCGACCAGGACGCGCAGGATCAGCGCCACCGCCGCCACCTTCGGCGCCGCGGTCAGGAACGCGGTGACCACGGTCGGCGCACCTTCGTAGACGTCGGGCGTCCACATGTGGAACGGCACCGCCGAGGCCTTGAACGCAAGCCCGGCGGCGATGAACACCAGCCCGACCAGGAGACCCAGCGAAGGGGCCCCGCCCGCGACGGCCTCGGCGATCGCGCCGAAGCCGGTCGCGCCGGTGAAGCCGTAGACCAGCGAGCAGCCGTAGAGCAGCATGCCGGACGACAGCGCGCCGAGGATGAAGTATTTGAGCCCGGCCTCGGTCGACTTGCGCATGTCGCGGCGGAACGCGGCGATCACGTAGAGCGGCAGGCTGTGCAGCTCGATCGCGACATAGAGCGCGATCAGGTCGTTGGCCGAGACCATCATCAGCATGCCGAGGGTGGCGAACACGATCAGCACCGGGTACTCGAACTGGAGCATGCGCGCGCGCGCGCGGTAGCCCTGGCCGATCGCCATCGTCAGCACCGCGCCGAGCAGGATCAGCGCCTTGATGAAGCGGGCGAAGGCGTCGGCCACGAACAGGCCGGCGAAGGTGGTGGTCTCGCCGGCGGGCGAGAACGCGACCGCGAGGAAGGCGATGATCATGCCGGCGAGCGCGATCAGGCTCGCCGGGCCCTCGCCCTCGCCCTTGCGAAAGGCACCGGCCATCAGCAGCACCAGCGCGGTCGCCAGCAGGACGACCTCGGCCAAAGCCGGCGACAGGTCGGGAAACGCGGTCATTGCCCGGCGAGGTCGAGCGGCGCCGTGGCCGCGATCGGCTGCGACTGCGCCAGCAGGTTGTCGACCGAGGCGTGCATCACGTTGAGAAAGCTGTCCGGATAGATGCCCATCCACAGCACCACCGCGACCAGCGGCGCGAACACCGCCACCTCGCGCCGGTCGAGATCGAGGATCGCCTTGAGCTCGTCCTTGGTGAGCTGGCCGAAGAACACGCGCCGGTACAGCCATAGCATGTAGGCGGCGCCGAGGATCACGCCGGTCGCGGCGAGCGCGGCGACCCAGGTGTTGGCCTGGAACGCGCCGATCAGCACCAGCAGCTCGCCGACGAAGCCGCTGGTCCCGGGCAGGCCGACGGATGCGAGCGTGAACACCATGAACACCAGCGCATAGGCCGGCATGCGGTGGACCAGCCCGCCATAGCTCGCGATGTCGCGCGAGTGCCGGCGGTCGTAGACCACGCCCACGCACAGGAACAGCGCGGCCGAGACCACGCCGTGGCTCAGCATCACCATCATCGCGCCTTCGACGCCCTGGGTGGTGAGCGTGAACAGGCCGATGGTGACAAAGCCCATATGGGCGACCGACGAGTAGGCGATCAGCTTCTTCATGTCGGTCTGCATCAGCGCGACCAGCGAGGTGTAGACCACCGCGATCACGCTGAGGCCGTACACGAACGGCGTGAAGAACGCGCTCGCCTCGGGCAGCATCGGCAGCGAGAAACGGATGAAGCCGTAGCCGCCGAGCTTGAGCAGCACGCCGGCCAGGATCACCGAGCCCGCGGTCGGCGCCTCGACATGGGCGTCCGGCAGCCAGGTGTGCAGCGGCCACATCGGCACCTTGACCGCGAACGAGGCGAACAAGGCGAGCCACAGCCAGTATTGCAGGGCCGGATCGAAGCCCGCGCTCATCAACATCGGGATCTCGGCGGTGCCGGCGGTGAAGTACATGGCCAGGATCGCGACCAGCGACAGCACCGATCCGGCGAGCGTGTAGAGGAAGAACTTGAACGCGGCGTACACCCGCCGCGGCCCGCCCCACACCCCGATGATCAGGAACATCGGGATCAGGATGCCCTCGAAGAAGACGTAGAACAGCACGATGTCGAGCGAGCAGAACACCCCGTTCATCATGCTGCCCATGACCAGGAACGCGACCATGTACTCCTTGACGCGCTCGGTGATCGCCCGCCAGCTGGCCAGCACGCAGATCGGCACCAGGAACGACGACAGCACCACGAACAGCAACGAGATGCCGTCGACGCCGAGGTAGTACGAGACCCCGAGCCCGGGCATCCACTCGGCCCGCTCGACGAACTGGAAGGCGGCGGTCGCCGGGTCGAACGCGGCCCACAGCATCAACGCCAGCGCCAACGTCATCAGCGAGGTCCACAGCGCCACCGCGCGCGCGTTGCGCGCCACCACCTCGGCCTCGCCGCGGATCAGGAACACCAGCATCGCGCCGACCAGCGGCAGGAACACGATCAGGCTGAGCAGCGGCCAGCTGGTCACGGTCAGCCCCCGGCGCCGATCATGTACCAGGTGACGAGCAGCGCGACTCCGACCAGCATGACGAAAGCATAGTGGTAGACGTAACCGGTCTGCAGCCGGCTCGCGCGCCGGGCAAGGTCGACCACCGCGGCGGCGATGCCGTCGGGACCGAGGCCGTCGATCACCTCGCCGTCGCCCGACTTCCACAGGCCGAGGCCGATGCGCTTCGCCGGCGCGACGAACAGGCGGTCGTAGAGCTCGTCGAAGTACCACTTGTTGAGCAGGAACAGGTAGACGCCGCGCGCCGACGCCGCGAGCCGCGCAGGGATCTCGGGCCGGCGGATGTAGAGCTGCCAGGCGACGGCGATGCCGCCGAGCGCAAGCGCCAGCGGCAGCCCCTTGACCCAGACCGGCGCGTGGTGGGCGGCGGCGAGCGCGCCGTGGCCGGCGGCAACGCTTAAGGACGCGCCCCAGTAGCCGCCCTCGGGATCGACCAGGCCGAGGCCGAGGAATCCCGCGACCACCGCGCCGAGCGCGAGGCCTGCCAGCGGCACGATCATCACCGGCGGCGATTCATGGACATGCGCCATCACCTTCTCGTCGGCGCGCGCAGCGCCGTGGAAGGTCATGAACAGCAGCCGCCAGGAATAGAACGCGGTCATCGCCGCCGCGCCCGCCCCCAGCCAGTAGGCGAGGTCGCCGACCACGCTGCCGGCGGCGAACGCGGCCTCCAGGATCGCATCCTTGGAGAAGAAGCCGGCGAACGGCGGGATGCCGGCAAGCGCCAGCGAGCCTACCCACATCAGCCCGTAGGTCACCGGGATCATGCGCCAGATGCCGCCCATCTTGCGCATGTCCTGCTCGTCCGACATGGCGTGGATCACCGAGCCGGCAGCGAGGAACAAGAGCGCCTTGAAGAACGCATGGGTCATCAGGTGGAAGATGCCGGCGGCATATGCGGAGACGCCGCAGGCGAGGAACATGTAGCCGAGCTGGCTGCAGGTCGAGTAGGCGATCACGCGCTTGATGTCGTTCTGCACCAGGGCGATGGTGGCGGCGAAGAATGCGGTCGCGGCGCCGACCACGGTGACCACGGCGAGCGCGGTCTCGGACAGCTCGAACAAGGGCGACGTGCGCGCGACCATGAAGATGCCCGCGGTGACCATGGTCGCGGCGTGGATCAGGGCCGAGACCGGCGTCGGGCCCTCCATGGCATCGGGCAGCCAGGTGTGCAGCCCAATCTGCGCCGACTTGCCCATCGCGCCCATGAACAAGAGCAGGCAGATCAAGGTCAGCGAGTCGACCTCGACGCCGAGGAAGCCGACCGTGGTGCCGTCGAGCGCGGGCGCGCTCGCGAACACGGTCGCGTAGTCGAGCGAGTCGAAGACCATGAAGATGGCGAAGATGCCGAGGCCGAAGCCGAAGTCGCCGACCCGGTTGACGACGAACGCCTTGATCGCGGCGGCGTTCGCCGCCGGGCGCGTGTACCAGTAGCCGATCAGCAGGTAGCTGCACAGCCCGACCCCTTCCCAGCCGAAATAGAGCTGGACGAAGTTGTCGGCGGTGACCAGCGCCAGCATGGCGAAGGTGAACAGCGACAGGTAGGCCATGAACCGCGGCACGTGCGGATCATGCGCCATGTAGCCGACCGAGTAGACGTGGACCAGCGCCGAGACCACGGTGACCACGAACACCATGATCGCGGTCAGCTGGTCGACGTAGAGCGCCCACGAGAAGTCGAGCCCGCCCGAGCTCATCCAGGTGAACAGCTCGACCGTGTACGGCGCCTCGCCGCCGATCGCGCGCGCGAAGATGACGGTGCCGAGGACGGCGGAGAGCACCAGCGCGCCGCAGGTCACCGCTTGCGCGCCGCGGGCGCCGATCACGCGCCCGAGCAGGCCCGCGATCAGCGCCGCGGCCAGCGGCAGCAGGACGGTGAGAACGATCACCTGGCCTCAACCCTTCATCAGGTTGATGTCGTCGACCTCGATGGTGCCGCGCACCCGGTTGTAGACGACCAGGATGGCAAGCCCGATCGCGACCTCGGCGGCGGCAACGGTGAGTACGAACATGGCGAACACCTGCCCGACCATGTCGCCGAGATGGGTCGAGAACGCGACCAGGTTGACGTTGACCGCAAGCAGCATCAGCTCGATCGACATCAGGATCACGATCACGTTCTTGCGGTTGAGGAAGATGCCGAACACGCCGAGCGTGAACAGGATCGCGGCGACCACCAGGTAATGGGTGAGCGTCACCGCCATCAGATGCCGCTCCCCGGGGTCACGTCGCGCAGCTCCACCGCGTCCTCGCGCCGGCGCGCGACCTGGCGGGCGATGCTTTGCCGGCGCACGCCCTCGCGGTGGCGCAACGCCAGCACGATCGCGCCGACCATGGCGATCAGCAGGATCACGCCCGCGGCCTGGAACAGGTAGAAGTAGTCGGTGTACAGCAGCCGCCCGAGCGCCTCGGTGTTGGTCACCTCGCCCGCCGGCGGCGTCGGCACCAGCGGCTCGGCGCCGTCGCCGGCGGACGCCCGCCAGGCGGCGAGCGCGAAGCCGAGCTCGACCAGCAGCACCAGCCCGATCATGCCGCCGATCGGCAGGTACTGGAGAAAGCCCTCGCGCATCTGGGCGAGGTCGATGTCGAGCATCATGACCACGAACATGAACAGCACCGCCACCGCGCCGACATAGACGATCGCCAGGATCATCGCCAGGAACTCGGCGCCCATCAGCACGAACAGCCCGGCCGCGTTGAGGAAGGCGAGGATCAGGAACAGCACCGAATGCACCGGGTTGCGGGCCGAGATCACCATCACGCCCGCCGCCACCATGACGCCCGCGAACAGGTAAAAGCAGATCGTCGGCAATATCATGATCGGTCCCGTTCCACCGCCCGTCGCGCAGCCTAGCGGTACGGCGCGTCGGCCTCCAGATTGGCGGCGATCTGCTTCTCCCAGCGGTCGCCGTTGGCGAGCAGCTTGTCCTTGTCGTAGAACAGCTCCTCGCGGGTCTCGGTGGCGAACTCGTAGTTCGGTCCCTGGACGATGGCGTCGACCGGGCACGCTTCCTGGCAGTAGCCGCAGTAGATGCACTTGGTCATGTCGATGTCGTAGCGGGTGGTCCGCCGGCTGCCGTCTTCGCGCGGCTCGGCCTCGATGGTGATCGCCAGCGCCGGGCAGATCGCCTCGCACAGCTTGCAGGCGATGCACCGCTCCTCGCCGTTGGCATAGCGCCTGAGCGCGTGCTCGCCGCGGAAGCGAGGGCTCAGCGGCCCCTTCTCGTACGGGTAGTTGAGCGTCACCTTGCGCCGGAACAGGTAGCCGAGCGTGAGCCACAGCCCCGAGACCAGCTCGGTCAGCAGCAGTGCGCGCGTGCCACGTTCGACGAACGACATCCTCGGCCTCTCCCGCGTCCCCGCCCGGTCAGCCCGGATACAGGTCGAACGCCACCACCGCGCCGGCGGTGACCGCGACCCACAACAGCGACATCGGCAGGAACACCTTCCAGCCCAACCGCATCAGCTGGTCGTAGCGGTAGCGCGGGAACGTCGCCCGCACCCACAGGAAGGCGAACAGGACCAGCGACAGCTTGAGCCCGAACCAGATCACGCCCGGAATCCAGGTGAACGGCGCGATGTCGAACGGCGGCAGCCAGCCGCCCAGGAACAGCACCACGGTCATGCCGCTCATCAGGATCATGGCCGCGTACTCGCCGAGGAAGAACAGCGCGAACAGCATCGAGGAGTACTCGACGAAGTAGCCCGCCACCAGCGCCGACTCGTCCTCGGGCAGGTCGAACGGCAGGCGGTTGGTCTCGGCCAGCGCCGAGATGAAGAAGATCACGAACATCGGGAACAGCGGGATGAAGAACCACAGGTCCCGCTGCGCGGTCACGATGTCGCTGAGCCTGAGCGAGCCGGCGCAGATCAGAACGGTGACGATGACGAAGCCGATCGAGACCTCGTAGGACACCATCTGCGCGGCCGAGCGCAGCGCGCCGAGGAAGGCGTAGCGCGAGTTGCTCGCCCAGCCCGCCATCAGCACGCCGTAGACGCCGAGCGAGGAGATCGCGAACAGGTACAGCACGCCGACATTGATGTCGGCGAGCACCCAGCCGTCGTCGAACGGGATCACCGCCCAGGCGACGAAGCTCAAGGTGAAGGTGATCATCGGCGCCAGCACGAACACCCCGACATTGGCGCGCGCCGGCAGGATGGTCTCCTTGACCAGCAGCTTGACCCCGTCGGCGATCGGCTGCAGCAGCCCGAACGGCCCGACCACGTTGGGCCCGCGGCGGAGCTGGATCGCCCCGATCACCTTGCGCTCGGCATAGGTCAGATAGGCGACAGCGAGCAGCAGCGGCACCACGATCAGCAGCACCTTGCCGACCAGGACCGCGCCGGGCCACAGATAGCTGGTCCACAGCTCGTCCATCGCCGGCCCCTCAGCCGCCGGTGCCGGTGCGCGCGAGGCGCGGCGCGAACGCGGCGCTGCATTGGGCCATGGTTTCGGACGCCCGGCCGATCGGGTCGGTCATGTAAAAGTTCGCGATCGGCGAGGCGAACGGCGCCTGGTCATATGCGCCCTCGCTGCCGAACGGCGCCCGGGTGGCGCGCGCCACCTGGTCGAGCCCGTTGAGGTGCGGCGACTGCTCGGCCATGCGCGCGCGCAGCGCCGCGATCGAGTCGTAGGGCAGCGGCCTGCCGAGCGCGCCCGACAGCGCGCGCAGGATGGCCCAGTCCTCGCGCGCATCCCCGGGCGGGAAGACCGCGAGTCGCGTGCGCTGGGCGCGGCCCTCGGTATTGACGTAGGTCGCGCTCTTCTCGGTGTAGGCGGCGCCGGGCAGCACGACGTCGGCGCGCTGGGCGCCGCGGTCGCCGTGATGGCCCTGATAGACGACGAAGGCTCGGCCGAGCGCGCCGGTGTCGATCTCGTCGGCGCCGAGCAGATAGAGCACGTCGAGATCGCCCCGGCCCGCCGCCTGGACCATGCCGGCGACGTCCAAGCCGCCATCGCCCGGCACCAGGCCGAGGTCGAGGCCGCCGACCCGCGCGGCGGCCGTGTGCAGCACGTTGAAGCCGTTCCAGTCCTCGCCGACCAGCCCGAAACGCTCGGCGAGCGCGCGCGCGAGACCCAGCACCACGCCGCCGTCGGGGTGCGCGAGCGCGCCCATGCCGAGCACGATCATCGGCCGTTCGGCCTTGTCCAGGGCGGCGCAGAAATCGTGCGCCCCGCCCGCGACCTCGGCCAAGGTCGCCGGCCCGGCGCCGAGATGGTCGGTGCCGTAGGTGAGGTCCGCGCGCTCGCCGATCACGCCAATGCGCAAGCCGCCGGCGAGCCAGCGCCGGCGGATGCGCTGGTTGATGATCGGCGCCTCGAGGCGCGGGTTGGTGCCGACCAGCAGGCACGCATCGGCGGCGTCGATGCCGGCGATGGTGGTGTTGAACAGGTAGCTCACGCGCGGCGCCGCCCGGAGGCGGGCGCCGTCCTGGCGGCAGTCGATGTTGGGCGAGCCGAGCGCCGCGGTCAGGTCCTTGAGCGCGCACATCGACTCGCAGTCGGCGAGGTCGCCGGCGATGGCGCCGAAGCGGTCGCCGGTAAGGCCGTCGAGGCGCCGGGCGATGCCGGCAAACGCCTCCTGCCAGCTCGCCGGGCGCAAGCGGCCGTCCGCCTCGCGCAGGTACGGCCGGTCGAGGCGCTGGTGCCTGAGCCCGTCATAGGCGAAGCGGGTCTTGTCGGAGATCCACTCCTCGTTCACCGCCTCGTTCAGCCGCGGCAGGATGCGCATCACCTGGCGGCCGCGCGAATCGACGCGGATGTTGCTGCCCACCGCGTCGAGCACGTCGATGGATTCGGTCTTGCGCAGCTCCCAGGAGCGGGCGCTGAACGCATAGGGCTTCGAGGTCAGCGCGCCGACCGGGCACAGGTCGATGATGTTGCCCGACAGCTCCGAGCCGAGCCCGCGCGCGATCACGCTCGCGATCTCCATGTCCTCGCCGCGGTTGAGCGCGCCGAGCTCGGGCACCCCGGCGACCTCGCTCATGAACCGGACGCAACGCGTGCAATGGATGCAGCGGGTCATGAAGGTCTTGATCAGCGGGCCGAAGTCCTTGTCCTCGACCGCGCGCTTGTGCTCGTGGAAGCGGCTGCGGTCGCGGCCATAGGCCATCGCCTGGTCCTGCAGGTCGCACTCGCCGCCCTGGTCGCAGATCGGGCAGTCGAGCGGATGGTTGATCAGCAGGAACTCCATCACCCCTTCGCGCGCGCGCTTGACCCCCGGCGTGTCGGTGTGAATGACCATGCCGTCGCCGGCCGGCATGGCGCAGGACGCGATCGGCTTCGGCGAGCGCTCCATCTCGACCAGGCACATGCGGCAGTTGCCGGCGATCGACAGGCGCTCGTGATAGCAGAAGCGCGGGATCTCCTTGCCGGCGAGCTCGCAGGCCTGGAGCACGGTCGTGCCCGGCTCGACCGTGATCTCGCGGCCGTCGATGGTCAGGGTCGGCATGGCGCTTCGATCATGCCGCGGCGCGCGTCTTGCGCGCGAGGATGCGGCGCTCGAGCTCGGGCCGGAAGTGCCGGATCAGGCCTTGAATGGGCCACGCCGCGGCATCGCCGAGCGCGCAGATGGTATGGCCCTCGACCTGGCGGCTGACCTCCAGCAACAGGTCGATCTCGGCGATCTCGGCGCGCCCCTCGACCAGGCGCTCCATCACCCGCCACATCCAGCCGGTGCCCTCGCGGCACGGGGTGCACTGGCCACAGCTCTCGTGCTTGTAGAAGTGCGACAGGCGCGCGATCGCGGCGACGATGTCGGTGGCGGTGTCCATCACGATCACCGCTGCGGTGCCGAGCCCCGACTTGGCGTCGCGCAGCGCGTCGAAGTCCATGATCTGATGGTCGCAGATCGCCCTCGGCAGGCAGGGAACGGACGAGCCGCCGGGAATCACCGCCAACAGCTTGTCCCAGCCGCCGCGCACGCCGCCCGCGTGGCGCTCGATCAGCTCGCGCAGCGGCACGCCCATCGCCTCCTCGACGTTGCACGGAGTCTCGACGTGGCCCGAGATGCAGAACACCTTGGTGCCGGTGTTGTTCTCGCGCCCGATGCCGGTGAACCAGCCGGCGCCGCGGCGCAGGATGGTCGGCGCCACGGCGATGGTCTCGACATTGTTGACCGTGGTCGGGCAGCCGTACAGCCCGGCGCTGGCGGGGAACGGCGGCTTCAGCCGCGGCATGCCCTTCTTGCCCTCGAGGCTCTCGAGCAGCGCGGTCTCCTCGCCGCAGATATAGGCGCCGGCGCCGCGATGGAGATGGATGTCGCAGTCGAAGCCCGAGCCGCACGCGTCGCGGCCCACGAGCCCCGCCTCGGCGGCCTCGTCGATCGCGCGTTGCAGGATGCGGGCCTCGTTGAAGAACTCGCCGCGGATATAGATGTAGGCGGTGTTCGCGCCCATCGCGAAGGCGGCGAGCAGGGTGCCCTCGACCAGCTTGTGCGGCTCGTGGCGGATGATGTCGCGGTCCTTGCAGGTGCCGGGCTCGCTTTCGTCGGCGTTGACCACCAGGAAGCGCGGCCGGCCGTCGGACTGCTTGGGCATGAACGACCATTTGAGCCCGGTCGGGAAGCCGGCGCCGCCGCGCCCGCGCAGGCCCGAGGCCTTGACCTCGTCGACGATCGCCTCGCGGCCGCGGGCGAGCAATGCCTTGGTGTCGTCCCAGTCGCCGCGCGCCCGCGCGTCCTTCAGCCCGGCACCGTGCGTGCCGTAAAGGTTGGTGAAGATGCGGTCGCTGTCGGCCAGCATCAGCCGTCTCTCTCGGCGACCAGGGCGGCCGGGCCGGTGACCGCGGCCGCGAGCTGCCGGCGCGCGTCCTGCGAGCCCGGCGCCACCTCGCGCCCCGCCGTGAGGTCGTCGAGCACGCGGACCATGGCCGCCGGATCGAGGTCCTCGTAGAAGTCGTCGTTGATCTGGACCACCGGCGCGTTGACGCACGCGCCCAGGCACTCGACCTCGACCACGGTGAAGGCGCCGTCGGCGGTGGTCCCGCCGAGCCCGACGCCGAGATGGGCGAGGCAGGCGCGCTTGACGCCCTCGCTGTCCCTCAGCCAGCACGGCGTCGTGCGGCAGAGCTGCACCAGATGCCGGCCGACCGGGGCGAGGTTGAACATGGTGTAGAAGGTCGCCACCTCGAGGCCGCGCATCTCGGGCATGTGCAGCATCTCGGCCACGGTGCGGATTGCCGCCCTCGGCAGCCAGCCGCCGTGCTGGCGCTGGGCGAGGTCGAGCAGCGGGATCACCGCGCTCTGCTGGCGGCCGGGCGGGAACTTGGCGATCGCGGCCTGCGCCTGGCGCTCGTTCTCGGGCGTGAACGCGAACGACTCGGGCTGCAGCTGGTCCGCGGCGAAGGCGCGCGCGCTCACCGGTCGACCTCCCCGAACACGATGTCCATGGTCGCGATGCAGGCGACCAGGTCGGCGAGCTGATGGCCCTTGGCCATGAAATCGATGCCCTGCAAATGAGCGAATCCGGGCGCGCGGATCTTGCACCGGTAGGGCCGGTTGGTGCCGTCGGCGATCAGGTAGACGCCGAACTCGCCCTTGGGCGCCTCGACCGCGGTATAGGTTTCGCCGGCGGGCACGTGGTAGCCCTCGGTATAGAGCTTGAAGTGGTGGATCAGGGCCTCCATCGAGCGCTTCATCTGCTCGCGCTTGGGCGGGGCGATCTTGTTGTCCTCGACCACCACCGGGCCATCGGGCATCTGATCCAGGCACTGGGCGATGATGCGCAGGCTCTGGCGCATCTCCTCGAGCCGCACCAGGTAGCGGTCGTAGCAGTCGCCGTTCTTGCCCACCGGGATGTCGAAGTCCATGCGCTCGTAGACCGCGTAGGGCTGCGCCTTGCGCAGGTCCCAGGGCACGCCCGAGCCGCGCAGCATCGGGCCCGAGAAGCCCCAGTCGAGCGCCTGCTCAGCCGTGACCACGCCGATGTCGACGTTGCGCTGCTTCCAGATGCGGTTGCCGGTCAGCAGCTCCTCGACGTCGTCGAGCACCTTGGGGAACCCGTCCGCCCAGGCCGCGATGTCCTCGGGCAGGCCCGCCGGCATGTCCTGATGCACCCCGCCCGGGCGGACATAGGCCGCGTGCATGCGCGCGCCCGAGACCCGCTCGTAGAACTCCATCAGCATCTCGCGCTGCTCGAACAGCCACAGGAACGGCGTCATCGCGCCGATGTCGAGGCCGTTGGCCGAGACCTGCAGGCAGTGGTTGAGGATGCGGGTGATCTCGTCGAACAGCACGCGGATGTACTTGGCGCGCTCGGGCACCTCGATGCCGAGCAGCTTCTCGACCGCCAGGCTGAAGCAGTGCTCCTGGGCCATGATCGACACGTAGTCGAGGCGGTCGAAATAGGGCAGCGCCTGCAGGTAGGTCTTGTACTCGATCAGCTTCTCGGTGCCGCGGTGCAAGAGGCCGATATGCGGGTCGGCGCGGTCCACCACCTCGCCGTCCATCTCCAGCACCAGGCGCAGCACGCCGTGCGCCGCCGGATGCTGGGGGCCGAAGTTGAAGGTGAAGGTCCTGATGTCGGTGGTCGCCATCAGCCGCCCTTGGGCCCCTCCTCGGCCTTCTCGTCGCCGGGCAGGACGTAGCGCGCGCCTTCCCATGGGCTGATGAAGTCGAATGTGCGGAACTCCTGGGTCAGGCGCACCGGCTCGTAGACCACCCGCTTCTGCTCCTCGTCGTAGCGCACCTCGACATAGCCGGTGAGCGGGAAGTCCTTGCGCAGCGGGTGGCCGTCGAAGCCGTAGTCGGTGAGGATCCGCCTGAGGTCCGGATGGTCGGAGAAGAAGATGCCATAGAGGTCCCAGACCTCGCGCTCGTACCAGCCGGCGGAGCTGAACACCGCGCACGCCGAGGGCACGGGCGCCTCGTCGTCGACCGGCACCTTGACGCGGACGCGCTGGTTCTGGGTGTGGCTCAGCAGATGATAGACGACGTCGAAGCGCGGCACGCGCTCTGGCCAGTCGACGCCGCAGATGTCGGTGAGCTGCCTGAACCGGCACTCCGGGTCGTCGCGCAGGAAAGTGAGCAGGCGAACGACGCCCGCGGGAGTCGATCGCACGCACAGCTCGTCCAGCGCCACGGTCGGGGAGGCGGCGAGCTCGGGCACGGCCGAGACGATGTAGTCGCCGAGATCGATGAGCGCCTGGTTCATGCTCGTGGTCGGTCGGTCCCGCTCCAGCCCGCCATCAGCGCGCCAGGGTGCCGGTGCGGCGGATCTTCTTTTGCAGCTGGAGGATTCCGTACAGCAGCGCCTCGGCGGTGGGCGGGCATCCGGGCACATAGATGTCCACCGGCACGATGCGGTCGCAGCCGCGCACCACCGAATAGGAGTAGTGATAGTAGCCGCCGCCGTTGGCGCAGCTGCCCATCGAGATGACGTAGCGCGGCTCGGCCATCTGGTCGTAGACCTTGCGCA
>DASWHU010000074.1:0-4574 GCA_036398035.1 Alphaproteobacteria bacterium
GCGATCGCCAGCAGGTGGACGATGGCGTTGGTCGAGCCGCCGATCGCGGCGTTGACCTTGATCGCGTTCTCGAACGCGTCGCGGGTGAGCACCTTCGACAGCCTGAGGTCCTCGCCCACCATCTCGACGATGCGCGTCCCGGCATATTCGGCGAGCGCGTAGCGGCGCGAATCCACCGCCGGGATCGCCGCCCCGCCGGGCGGCTGCAGGCCCAGCGCCTCGACCATGCTGGCCATGGTCGAGGCGGTGCCCATGGTCATGCAATGGCCGGCGCTGCGGCTGAGGCACGATTCGGCCTCGAGATAGTCCTCGAGCGACATGCGCCCTGCGCGCAGGTCGTCGGTGAAGCGCCAGACGTCGGTGCCCGAGCCGATGTCGCGGCCGCGGAACTTGCCGTTGAGCATCGGCCCGCCGGTGACCACGATGGCCGGCAGGTCGACGCTGGCCGCGCCCATCACCTGCGCCGGCGTGGTCTTGTCGCAGCCGCACAGCAGCACCACGCCGTCGAACGGGTTGGCGCGAATCGACTCTTCCACGTCCATCGCCATCAGATTGCGGAACAGCATCGTGGTCGGGCGCATCACCGGCTCGCCCAGCGACATGGTCGGGAACTCGAGCGGGAAGCCGCCGGCCTTCCACACGCCGCGCTTGACCGCCTCGGCGACGCGGTCGAGATGGGCGTTGCAGGGGGTGACCTCGGACGCCGAGTTGGCGATGCCGATCACCGGCCGGCCGTCGAAGTTCTCAGGCCCGAAGCCCTGGTTCTTCATCCACGAGCGATGGATGAAGCCGTGCATGTCGCGGCCGCCGAACCAGCCGGAACTCCTGAGCTTTCTGCCGTTGCCCGCCATTTCTGCCTCCCTGCCGATGGGCACGCCGAACGGCGCGCCGGCCTTTCATAGACCGGTGCCGAGGGCAGGTAAAGCGCGTCGCTCCGCGCCTGCGCGCGCGCTCGCGCTCAGGAGCTGCGGTAGGTCTGGCTCGCCTTGCAGCGCCGGCAGATGCGGTTGTGGGCGCCCTCGGATTCGAAGCTGCGGCCGCACATCAGGCAGGCGCGTTGGCGAGGCCCGCGCGCCCCGTCGTCGCGGGGCTCGTCGAGGTCGTCGAAATCGCTCTCGGTCCGCCGCACCGGCGCCGGCTCACTCTTGGTCCAATCACCCATGGCTGCCCACATAATGACCGAAAATGTCAAAAAGGTGGCAAAATACCGGTCCTGGCTTAGCGGACCGCGCATCCTCCCGGAGCGGGCCGATGATGCGTCGTCGCCGATTGCCGATCGGGCGGGTTTGGCTCATTGTGGCCGCCACTGGGCAACAGCCTCGATGGGGGTCCGAGATGAGCGAAGCACCGATGGCGCTGGCAGGCGCGCTGTGGCGGGTCGAGTCCGAGCGCCGCCTGCTGCGCGGCGCGATCCTGGCCGTGGCCGGCGGCGCCTTCCTGGTCGCCTGCTCGAAGGTCAACGTGCCGCTGTGGCCGGTGCCGATCACGCTCCAGACCTACGCGGTGCTGCTGATCGGCGCGGCCTACGGCCTCAGGCTCGCGGTCGGCACGATCCTGCTCTACCTGGCCGTCGGGCTCGCCGGGGTGCCGGTGTTCGCCGGGCCGACCGGCGGGCCGGGCGTGCTGCTCGGGCCGACCGGCGGCTATCTGGTGGGCTGGGTGGGCGCGGTCGCGGTGGTCGGCTGGCTTGCCGAGCGCGGCTGGACCCGGACCCTGCCGAAGGCGCTGGCGGCGCTGCTCGCGGGCAATGCGGCCATCTACCTGCTCGGGCTGCCGTGGCTCGCGCTGTTCGTCGCGCCCGAGCAGGTGCTGGCGACGGGCCTCACCCCGTTCCTGGTCGGCGACGGGGCCAAGCTCGTGCTCGCGGCGATCACCTCCACCCAGGGCTGGCGGCTCGCCCGCGGGCTGGCGAACAGGCCGCGCGAGCGCTAGCGGACGCCATCGGCGGCCGGGCGATGGCGGATGATCTGACGTTCCTGTCGGCGACCGATTTGGTCGAGCTCTACCGGGCGCGCAAGCTGTCGCCGGTCGAGGTCACCCGGGCGGTGCTCGGGCGCATCGAGCGGACGCGCGAAGCGCTGAACTGCTACGTCATGGTCGACGCCGACAGCGCGCTGGCCAGCGCGCGGGCCTCCGAGGCGCGCTGGGTGCGGGGCGAGCCGAAGGGGCTGGTCGACGGCGTGCCGACATCGATCAAGGACCTGGTGCTCACCCGCGGCTGGCCCACTTTACGCGGCTCGCTGACCGTCGATCCCGACCAGCCCTGGGACGAGGACGCGCCGGCCACGGCGCGGCTGCGCGAGCACGGGGCGGTGCTGCTCGGCAAGACCACGACCCCCGAATACGGCCACAAGGGAGTGACCGACAGCCCGCTCACCGGCATCACCCGCAACCCCTGGGACCGGACCAGGACCCCGGGCGGCTCCAGCGGCGGCGCCAGCGCGGCGGTGGCGGCGGGCCTCGGCCAGCTCGCCATCGGCACCGACGGCGGCGGCTCGATCCGCATCCCGTCGTCGTTCGCCGGCGTCTTCGGCATCAAGCCGAGTTACGGCCGGGTGCCGTCCTATCCGGCGAGCCCGTTCGGCACCATCTCCCATGTCGGGCCGATGACCCGCACGGTCGCCGACGCCGCGCTGATGCTGACCGTGATCGCCGGGCCCGACTGGCGCGACTGGCATGCGCTACCCTGTGACGGCGCCGACTACCGCCACGACCTCGACCGCCCGCTCGACGGCTTGCGCGTCGCCTACAGCCGCACCCTCGGCATGCCCGAGGTGCCGCTCGAGGCCGAGGTCGGCGCCATCGTCGATGCCGCCGCGCGCCGGTTCGAAGAGCTCGGCGCCAGCGTCGAGGAGGCCGACCCCGACTGGCCGCACGAGCCCGGCGACCTGTTCATGATCTACTGGAGCATCGGCGCCGCGCGGCTCGTCTCGACCATGACCGCCGACCAGATCGACAAGCTCGATCGGACCATCCTGACCTTCGCCGAGGCCGGCCGGCGTTACAGCGGGCTCGACATCCGCGCGGCGCAGCTTGCGCGCGGCGACAACGGCCTGGCGCTCAACCGCTTTTTCGAGCGCCACCAGCTGCTGTTGTCCCCGACCATGCCGATGGCGGCGTTCGACGCGGGCATCGCCTATCCGTCCGAGGTGTTCGCCGGCCGCCCGCTCAGGTGGACGCCCTACACCTTTCCGATCAACCTGACCAAGCATCCGGCGGCCTCGATCCCGTGCGGCTTCACCGCCGCCGGGCTGCCGGTCGGCCTGCAGGTGATCGGGCCGAGCTTCGAGGAGGCGGTGGTGCTGCGCGCGTGCCGCGCCTTCGAGACCGCCAACCCGCTCCACCGGCGCCACCCGGAGCTGTGAGGTGGCGGACCGGGCGAACGAGCTCAAGGTCGACGGGACGCGCCTGTGGGCGTCGCTGATGGACATGGCCCGCATCGGCGCGACGGCCAAGGGCGGGGTGTGCCGGCTGGCGTTGACCGAGGTCGACCGCGCCGGGCGCGACACGTTCGTGCGCTGGGCCGAGGCCGCGGGATGCGCGGTTACCGTCGATGGCATCGGCAACATCTTCGCCCGCCGCGCGGGCCGCGACGAGGCGCTCGCGCCGGTGCTGGTCGGCAGCCACCTCGACAGCCAGCCGACCGGGGGCAAGTTCGACGGCGCCTATGGCGTGCTCGCCGCGCTCGAGGTGGTGCGCACCCTCAACGACGCGCGCCTGGAGACCTTGCGCCCGATCGAGGCGGTGTCGTGGACCAACGAGGAAGGGTCGCGGTTCGCGCCGGCGATGATGGGCTCGGGCGCGTTCGCCGGCGCCTTGCCGCTCGCCGACATGCTCGCCCGCACCGATGCCGAGGGCAGCATTACGGTCGGCGCCGCGCTGGCCTCGATCGGCTACGACGGCGCGGCGCCCGCAGCCCCGCGCCCGGTCCACGCCTATTTCGAGGCCCATATCGAGCAGGGGCCGATCCTCGAGGCCGCGCACACCACCATCGGCGTGGTCACCGCGATCCAGGGCATCCGCTGGTTCGACTGCCGCATCGAGGGCATGGAGGCCCATGCCGGGCCGACGCCGATGGCGGCGCGGCGCGATGCGCTCCTGGGCGCGGCGCGGCTGGTCGAGCGGGTGCGTGCGATCGCGCTCGACCATGCCCCGGACGGGCGCGGCACGGTCGGCGAGTTCCGCGTCCACCCGGGCTCGCGCAACGTGATCCCGGGACAGGTCGAGCTCAGCGTCGATCTGCGCCACCCCGACGCGGGCGCGCTCGCCGCCATGGCCGCGGCGCTGGACGAGGCGGTCGCCGCGGTGCTTGCCGACTCGGGCCTCGGCGGCGCGCTCGAGGAGGTCTGGTACTCGCCGCCGACCGCGTTCGATGCGGCTTGCGTCGATACGGTGCGCCGGGCCGCGGCCGAGGTCGGCGCTGCGCACCGCGACATCACCTCGGGCGCCGGCCACGACGCCAAGTACCTGGCCGACATCTGTCCGGCGGCGATGGTGTTCATCCCGTGCAAGGGCGGCATCAGCCACAACGAGATCGAGGACGCCGACCCCGCCCACGTCGCCGCCGGCTGCGA
>DASWHU010000075.1:0-3258 GCA_036398035.1 Alphaproteobacteria bacterium
CGCCACCAGCCGCGCCCCGACTGCCACATCCGGAACCACGCCCACGGCGGCACGAAGCGCGCCGCCCGCCACAACAGCGCCGCCAGGCCGCCGAGCACGGCCGCGATCGCGGCCTGGCCGCGGAACACCAGCACCACCGCGAGCAGCAGCGCGAGCACGATAGCGCTCCATTTGAGCACCTGGACCAAGGTCCGCGGATTGGCGGCGGCGAACAGGCGCGCGAGCACCAGCAGCGCCAGCAACAGCGCGATGCCGGTCAACAGCCAGGGGACCACCGGCTGCGCCTCCTTCAGCGCCCCCGCGGCCCGGGCAGGCTGAGCACCGCCCGCCCGGCACGCCGGTTGAAGTCCTCGAGCGCCGCCCGCCCGCCGACCGCGTACACCGCCACCGCCGACAAGAGCTGGCGCAGCGTGTCGGCGCTCGATGCATCGAACCGGCAGTAGACGCCGCCGGTCAGCCGCGCGATCTGGCGGTAGGCGCGCTCGGCGATCGCGTCATGGCCCTCGTGGAACATGAACGCGGGCACGCCGTGCAGGCCGAGCTCGCCGGCGAGCGCGCACAGCTCGTCGACACTCTCCTCGCAGCAGTCGCCGACATAGACCAGCGCATCGACCTTCTCGCGCGCGCTCTCGCGCAGGCCATGGCGGAGCACGCGCGCGATCTGGGTGCGCCCGCCCAGGCAGAACACCGCGACCATGCGCTTGAGCAGCGCCTCGCTCGCCACCTCGAAGGGGCTCGAATCGAACTCGCCGAAGCCGCGGAAATAGACCAGCTGGACCGCGAGCGTGCCGAGCGCCGCGGTCTCCGTGAACATCTCGGCCTGGATGTGGCACGCCCGGTCCCAGGTCGGCTCGCGGCTGGCGGTGGCGTCGAGGGCGAAGATCAGCCGCCCCATGCGCCCGCGCGGCCCGGCCGCGGGCAGCGACGCCATCTGCTCGAGGAACGCCTGCACCTCGGCGTCCGAGGACGGGGCGGGCAGCTTGTCCTTGTTGCTTGCCATGGGCTCAAGCGATTCTCCAGGCCCTATAGATTGGCCCCGCCGAGCGAAGTTCCAGGCCGCGCATCGACCGCCGCGGGGGCGGCGGGCAACCAGCGCGGCCGGAAGATCGCGCCCAAGAGCTCGCGAATCTCGTCGCGCGCGGCGACGTGCGACATGGTCATGCGCCGGCCGGTGGCGGCGCCGTCGAGCACGCTCAGCCCGCGCGGGAACAGCTCGCGGAAGATCACCCGCTCGGCGAGCCCCGGCTGCACGCGGAAGCCGACCCGGGGCGCGAGCTGCTCGAGCGCCGCCTGGACGCGGCGCTTGTTGAGCGCGTCGAGATGCGACAGCCGGTTGCGGATCACGATCCAGTCGATGGCCGAGCGGTCGCGCGCGGCGCGGCGCTTCTTCTGCTCCCACACCATCTCGCAGTAGCGGCTCGGGCGGCCGGCGGCGAAGTCCTCGGCGCCCACCTCGACCAGCACGTCGAGGTCGACGAAGCTGTCGTTGACCGGCGTGACCAGCACGTCGGCAGCGGCATGGGCGGCGCGCGCGAGCAGGGTGTCGCTGCCCGGGCAGTCGATCACCACCACGTCGCTTTCCGCCGCCGCCGCGCGCACGGTCACGGCGACCGCGTCCTCGGCGGCTTGCCCATCGCCGTCGTCGGCGGCGGCCAGCACGCGGTGCGCGGGCGTCGCCAGGGCCAGGCCGTGGGCCTCGGCATAGGCCGCGCGCCGGGCGAAGAACCGGGTCATGGTCTGCTGGCGGACGTCGGCGTCGACGGTCGCCACGCTCCGCCCGGCGGCGAGCAGGCCGAGGGCGAGATGGACCGCGACGGTCGACTTGCCGGAGCCGCCCTTCTCGTTGCCGACCACGATCACGCGCGCCGCCATGGCGATGCTCCTGGGACGAAGGCGGGGGTCAAAGCCGGGCCGGCGCCAGGGATAGCACGATTCCCGCCGCCGCGGCGCCATTGACGCGATTGCGGCCCGGCACCGCATTCGGCATAGTCGGGCGCGCCGATCCCCGATTGATGGTGAAAGAGAGAGTCCGCACCGTGGATACCGATTCCTTGCGCCCTGCCCCACTGCTGTTCACGCCGCTCGAGCTGCGCGGCGTGCGCCTGCCCAACCGCATCGTCATCTCGCCGATGTGCCAGTACTCGGCCCATGAGGGCTTCCCGGCCGACTGGCACTTCGTCCATCTCGGCAAGTTCGCCGCCGGCGGCGCGGGGATCGTGTTCGTCGAGGCGACCGCGGTCGAGAAGCGCGGGCGCATCACCCACGGCGATACCGGGCTGTGGAGCGACGAGCACATCGCGCCGCTCGCCCACATCGTCCAGTTCCTCAAGCGCCAGGGCGCGGTGGCGGCGATCCAGCTCGCCCATTCCGGGCGCAAGGCGGCGATGCAGCGGCCGTGGTTCGGCAACGGCCCGATGGACGACGCCGACATCGCCCGCGGCGACCTGCCGTGGCAGCCGGTCGGCGCCAGCGCGCTGCCCGTGGACACCGGCTGGCAGGTGCCGCGCGCGCTCGAGACAAGCGAGGTGCCGGCGATCGTCGAGGCGTTCGCCGCCGCCGCCCGGCGCGCCGACGAGGCCGGGTTCGACGTGGTCGAGATTCACAGCGCCCACGGCTACCTGCTGCACAGCTTCCTGAGCCCGCTGTCGAACCGGCGCAACGACGCCTATGGCGGCGACCGCACCGGGCGCATGCGCCTGCCGCTCGAAGTGGTCGAGGCGGTGCGCGCCGTCTGGCCCGAGCACAAGCCGCTGTTCTACCGCATCTCGTCGACCGACGGCGTCGACGGCGGCTGGACGATCGAGGACACGGTGGCGCTGGCGAAAGAGCTCAAGCCGCGCGGCATCGACGTGATCGACTGCTCGTCGGGCGGCATCTCCGGGCCGGCGACCGCGGCCTCGGTCAAGAGCAAGCGCGCGCCCGGCTGGCAGGTGCCGTTTGCCGAGACCGTGCGCCGCGAGGCGGGCATCAAGACCCAGGCGGTCGGGCTGATCACCCATCCGTTCCAGGCCGAGGCGATCCTCGCCCGTGGCCAGGCTGACCTGATCGCGATCGGGCGCGAGGCACTGGTCGACGCATTCTGGCCGCTCAACGCGGCGGCGATGCTGGGCGCCGACGCCACCTTCGCCGAGTGGCCCGAGCAGTACGGCTGGTGGCTGGTGCGCCGCGCCTCGTCGAGCGAGTTCTACCGGCCCGAGGCCGAAGCCGCGGAGTGAGGGCGCGTAAATGAACCGGCTGCCGTCCTTCGAGACGCTCGCT
>DASWHU010000076.1:0-2015 GCA_036398035.1 Alphaproteobacteria bacterium
CGGGGTGCCGGCCGGCACGGTGCGGTCGATCGCCGGGTGGATGACCAGCTCGGGCCAATAGCGCGCATCGCCCGCCCCGAAGCTCAGCCTGAGGCGCACCAGGTCCGGAGGCTCGCTCCGCTCCAGCCAGCGGTCGGTCCAGTCCGGCGGCGAGCGCTGGTCGGTGGTGCCGAAATAGCCGAACTCGACCTCTTCGACGTCCTCGACCAGCACCGACGTCGAGTCCGGGTCGATCTGCTCCGGCGCGCGCTCGCCGGGCCGGTACGGCCACCACGCCACCCTGAGGTCGCGCCGCCCGTCGTGCTCGTCCGTCGCAACCTCGACGGTCTGGAAGCCGCCGGCGCCGAAATGGGCCGGCAGCATGCCGACGAAGCGGAGCCGCTCGGCCTCGCCTTCGAAGGCGATCTCGGGCGCCTCGCCGGCGTCGCCCGGCTCGGCCATCGGATAGAGCGCACCCACCTGGCGGCGCAGGAAGCCGTGCACCGCCTCGATCCGGGCGAGCGCGTCCGAGCGCTGATCCCCCGCTCGCCACACCTGCGTGCCGGTGCGCAGGCCGCCGAACAGGAGCGCCAGCATCAGCCCGAGCAGGGTCATCGCCACCAACAGCTCGAGCAAGGTGAAGCCGCGCTCCAGGCGACACGCGCCGCCGGTCATTGGGCGTCCTCGGCGGCGGCGAGACGGGCGCTGGTCAAGGTCACCGAGCCGCCGCGCGGCGCAGCTCCCCACGACACCGTGACCGCGACCCGCCACAAGGTGAATCCGGTGCCGAGGTCCTGCGCCTCGCCCGCCTCCTCGATCGGCGTGATCTCGGCCGTCCAGCGGAAGCGGTCGTCGAACGCGCCGTCCTCGATCCCGGCCTCGAGCGGCGTCTCGATGCCGATCGCGGCGAGGCGCGACTGCGCGAGCAGCACCGCCAGCGCCCGCGACTCGGCAGCCGCGGTCGCGCCCATGCCGGTCGAGAACAGCCGCAGCAGCGTGCCGAGCCCGATCATCAGCACCACCAGCGCGACCACGATCTCGATCAGCGTGAAGCCGCGGCTGCATCGCGGCGCCCGCCGTGCGTTACTCGATGACCGAGACCTGACCGGTGAGCCAGTCGAGCATGACATGGTAGCTTTGCCCATCGCGCGCGACCGTGATGCGCCCGCCGGTGGCGCTGCCGTCGGCGAAGAACCGCACGCCGGCGACGTGCGCGTCGCGCAGCTCGGAGCGCGCGGTCTCGACCGACAGCGTCACCCGTCCGGGCAGCGCCTGCCACGGCGCGTCCTCGCCGAGCGCATAGGCGCCGGCATCGGTGTCGAAGGCGACGGCGACGTCGCGGTTGCCGAGAATCGCCTCGCTGCGTGCGCGCCGCAGCACCGCGGCGACCTCGCCCGCCGCAACCCGCGCCTCGATCGCCGGCGCGCCGCGCCTGAGCGCCACCGGCGCCGCCGCCAGGATCAGTCCGATCACCACCAGCACCACCAGCAGCTCGATCAGCGTGAAGCCGCGCTGGGCCACCGGCGCCCGCCTACCAGCTGGTGACGTCCTGGTCCTCGCCCTCGCCGCCGTCCTGGCCGTCGGCGCCGAGCGAGTAGAGGTCGTACTCGGCGTGCTCGCCGGGATAGTGGTACTCGAAGGCGCGCCCCCACGGGTCGATCAGCTGCTCGCGCTTGCGCACGTAGGGGCCGTTCCATTTCTCGACCCCGGACGGCCGCTCGATCAGTGCCTCGATGCCTTCGTCCTCGCTCGGATAATGGCCGACCTCGAGACGGTAGAGGTCGAGCACGGTGGCCAGGCTCTCGATCTGCAGGCGGGCCGAGTCGGTGCGCGCCCCGCCCAGATATTTGAGCACCCGCGGCGCGGCGAAGGTCGCGATCAGGGCGAGGATCGCCAGCACCACCAGCAGCTCGAGCAGCGTGAAGCCGCCGTCACGCCGGGTGCCGCGGGCGCGCGGACCACGACGGCGTTGCGCCAGGGTCGTCACAGCGGGATGTCGTAGACGCTGAACATGGCGCTCAGGATCGAGCCGATGA
>DASWHU010000077.1:0-6002 GCA_036398035.1 Alphaproteobacteria bacterium
AGACCGCGCGCGCGGCCAAGGTGATCCTCGACCGGCTGGGCGCGCGCGAGGTGGTGCTGGTGACCACGCCGGCGCACATCGCGCGCATGGCGGCGGCGCTGCGCCACGCCGGCCTCGTTGTGCGCGCGTTGCCGGCGCGCGCAGCGGCGCCTGGGCGCCCTGCCTTCGGCGTGCTCACCGAGTTCATCCCGAGCGCCGGCGGCCTCGCCCAGAGCGCCAACGCGGTGCGCGAGTACGTGGCCATCCTGTGGTATCTAGGGCAAGGCTATTTCCGTCCGTCCGACCTGTGGGCCGACGGCTGAGCGCGACCAAGGCCGGAGTGGACCTCGCATCGTGAGACATTGGTACGCCGTCTTCGCCCGGGCCCATGCCGAGCAGCGGGCCGAGCTCAACCTGGGGCGCCAGCGGTTCGAGGTCTGGCTGCCGCGGTACCGCAAGATGCGCCGCCATGCCGGGCGCAGCGAGCAAGTGCTCAGGCCGCTGTTCCCGCGCTACCTGTTCGTCGCCCTCGACGTGGCCCATGAGCGCTGGCGGGCGGTCCTGTCGACCTATGGCGTCGCCGGGCTGGTGTGCTCGGGCGAGGCGCCGGTGGCGGTGCCGGAAGCGGTGATCGAGGGCCTGCGCGCGCGCGCCGATGCCGACGGCACCTTCACCCTGGAGCGCGCCGCCCGGCTCAGGCGCGGCGACCGGGTGCGGATCGAGGCCGGGCCGATGCGCGACCTGGAAGGCATCTTCGAGGCGGCGACCGACGCCGAGCGGGTGGTGGTGCTGCTCGAGCTGATGGGCCGCGGCGTGCGCGTGACCGTGCCGGCCGAGCACGTCGAGCGTGCCTGACCCGGGGCCGGCGCCGCCGGCGCCGGAGCTGAAGCGCGGGCTCAACCTGGCGCTGCTCACCCTCTACGGCCTCGGCACCACCATCGGCGCGGGCATCTACGTGCTGGTCGGCGAGGTGGCGGCGGTCGCGGGCGCGCTGGCGCCGGCCTCGTTCCTGATCGCCGCCTGCCTGGCGGCGACCACCGGCCTCAGCTTCGGCGAGCTCGGCGCGCGCTACCCGAAAAGCGCCGGCGAGGCGGTCTACGTCGACGCCGGCTTCGGGCTGGCGTGGCTCGCGGCGCTGGTCGGGCTGATGGTCGCCGGCGCCGGCGTCATCTCCTCGGCCGCGATCGCCAACGGCTTCGTCGGCTATGCGCGCCAGTTCGTGGATGCGCCGCCGTGGGCGCTGATGTCAGCGATGGTGGCCGCCCTCGCCGCCGCCGCGGTCTGGGGCATCGTCGAGTCGGTGCTGATGGCGGCGCTGGTGACGGTGATCGAGATCGCCGGCCTGGTGCTGGTGGTCGTGGTCGGGCTGGCCAGCATCGATGTCGGCGAGGCCGCGGCGGCGGCGGCGGCCGGGCTCGATGCCTCGCTGGTGCCGGGCGCCTTCGCCGGCGCCGTGCTCGCCTTCTACGCCTTCCTCGGCTTCGAGGACATGGTCAACGTCGCCGAGGAGGTGCAGGCGCCCGAGCGCACCTTGCCGCGCGCGATCGTGCTGACCCTGGCGGTGACCGGGGTGCTCTACGTCGCGGTCGCCGTGGCCGCGGTGCTGGTGGTGCCGCGCGCCGATCTCGCCGGCGCCGAGGCGCCGCTGGCGCTGGTCTGGCAGCACGCCACCGGCCGCGAGCCTGCGCTGATCAGCGCGATCGGCGCGCTGGCGGTGGTCAACGGCGCGCTGATCCAGATCATCATGGCCGCGCGCGTGGTCTACGGCCTGGCAAGCCAGGGCTGGCTGCCGGCGGTGCTGGGCCGGGTGCAGCCGCGCACGCGCACGCCGGCGCTCGCGACCCTGGTGGTAGCGTCGCTGGTGCTCGCGCTGGCGCTGGCGCTGCCGCTGGTGCGGCTCGCCGAGGCGACCGCGTTCGTCATCCTGATCGTGTTCGCCCTGGTCAACCTGGCGCTGTTGCGGGTGAAGCGGCGCGCGCCGTTGCCGCCGGGCGCCCGGGCGGTGCCGCGGGCGGTGCCGGCGGCGGGATTCGCGGTCAGCGCCGGCGTCGCCCTGTTCCAGGCCTGGCGCTACGTGGCCTGAGCGCGTCCGCGCCGCGGGCGATGAAGTCGGGGTTGGCGAAGCCGGGCTTGCCGTAGGCGAGGTCCGGGCCCGAGACCGTGCGCACGCTGCCCCCCGCGGCGGCGAGCACGGCGTGGCCGGCGGCCGTGTCCCACTCCATGGTCCGCCCGAAACGCGGGTAGAGGTCCGCCTCGCCGGCGGCGATCAGGCAGAACTTGAGCGCCGAGCCGGCGCGCTCGATGCGCCCGACCCCGGCGCGCGCCAGCCACCGGTCGGTGCGCGCGCTGCCGTGGCTGCGGCTGGCGAGCGCGAGGGCGCCCTGCGCCGGCACCGCCCGCGCGCGGATTGGCGCGGGCGCGCCGTCGCCCCGCCGGCGCCAGGCGCCGGCGCCGGCGACGCCGACATAGAGCTCGTCCTGCGCCGGCAGGGCGACCACGCCGAGCACCGGCTGGCCGTCCTCGATCAGGGCGATGTTGACCGTGAACTCGTCGCGCCCGGCGATGAACTCGCGCGTGCCGTCGAGCGGGTCGACCAGCCAGAAGCGCGCGCCAGGCACCGGCGCCCCGCCCGCGCTTTCCTCGGCAACGATCGGGACATCGGGGGTGAGCGCGGCGAGGCGCGCCGAGATCAGCGCGTTGGCCGCCTCGTCGGCGTCGGTGACCGGGGTGCGGTCGGCCTTGGTGCGCACCGCAGGGCCGCGCGCGCGCACCGCGAGGATCACGGCGCCGGCGGCGCGCGCGATCTCGGCCACCTGGTCCGCCAGCGCCGCGGGCGCGGGGCGCTGCGGGCCGGTCATGGCCGGCGCGCGAAGCGGCCGGTGACGAAGCCGACGATGCGCTCGACGCAGGCCTCGACCGGGGCGGTCGCGGTGTCGACCACCAGGTCGGGGCGCTCAGGCTCCTCGTAAGGCGCCGAGACGCCGGTGAACTCGGCGATCTCGCCGCGGCGCGCGCGCGCATACAGGCCCTTGGGGTCGCGCGCCTCGCAGGTGGCGAGGTCGGCCTTGACGAAGATCTCGTAGAACGCCTCGGGCCCCAGCATGCGCTCGGCCGCACTGCGGGCGCGGGTGCGGTCGGAGCGGTAGGGCGAGATGAAGGCGGTGATCACCACCATGCCGGCGTCGCCGAACAGCGCCGCCGCCTCGCCGACCCGGCGGATGTTCTCGGCGCGCTCCTCGGGCGCAAACCCGAGATTGGCATTCAGCCCGGCGCGCACGTTGTCGCCGTCGAGCACGTAGACCTGGAAGCCGCGCTCGAACAGCGCCCGCTCGACCGCGCCGGCGAGCGTCGACTTGCCCGCCCCCGACAGGCCGGTGAACCACAGCACGCCGCCGCGGTGGCGGTTGCGCGCGACGCGCTCGCCCGCACCGACCGCGTGCGGATGCGCGGTGATGTTGGTCGAGCGCACCGACACCAGCGCGCGCTGGTCGGCGTAGCCCGCCATGTTGAGGGTGCCGCCGCCGACGATCTGGGTGGCCTCGACCAGCACGCAGCGCCCGAGCGCGGGGTTGGTCGCGTACTCGTCGAGCGCGATCATGCGGTCGGCGCGCAGCACCGCCTCGGCGACCGCGTTCTGGCCGACCTCATCGGTCGAGGCGGCGCTCAGGGTCGAGGCCTCGGTCACCGACTCGATCGACTGCACGGTGACGCCGGCCTCGACGGTCGCGAGCTTGAGCTTGTAGCTGGCGCCCGCGCGCAGCGGCGTGCGCCCGAGCCAGAACAGGCGGGCGCGGAACACGTCGCTCTCGATCGGCGGCGAGTCGGTGTGGCTGATCACCTCGCCGCGCTCGACGAACAGCGGCTCATCGAGGGTGAGCCCGACCGACTGGCCGGCGCGCGCCTCCATCGCCGGCTCGGCGTGCCAGGCCTCGAGCGAGGCGACGTGCGCGGTCTTGTTCGACGGCGAGAACAGCACCAGGTCGCCGGTGCGCAACAGCCCGGTCTCGACGCGCCCGGCGATGATCCGCCGGTCGTCGAACTTGTAGACGTCCTGGACCGGCAGCCTGAGCGCCATGTCGACCGGCGCCGGCGAGGGCTCGAAATGGTCGAGCGCCTCGAGCACGCTCGGGCCCTCGTACCACGGCGTGCGCCCGGACAGCGCGGCGACGTTGTCGCCCTCGCGCGCGGAGATCGGGATCACGAACCTCGGCACCACGCCGAGCTCGCTCAGGAAGCGCGCGTACTCGGCCTCGATCGCCAGGATGCGCTCGCGCGCATAGGCCACGCGGTCGATCTTGTTGATCACCACGATCACCTGGGCGATGCCCAGCAGGTGCAGCAGGTGGCCGTGGCGCCGCGACTGCTCGCGCACCCCTTCGGCGGCGTCGATCAAGAGCAGCGCCGCGTCCGCCTGGGCGGCGCCGGTGACCATGTTGCGCAGGAACTCCTTGTGACCCGGCGCGTCGATCAGCACGTAGTCGCGCTTGCCCGTGCGGAACCAGATATAAGCGGTGTCGATGGTCACGCCCTGGTCGCGCTCGCCTTGCAGCGCGTCGGTCAGGAACGCCCACTCGAACGGCATGCCGCGGCGGGCGCACATCTCGCGGATCGCCTCGAGGCGGCCCTCGGGCAGGCTGCCGGTGTCGTGGAACAGCCGCCCGACCAGGGTCGACTTGCCGTGGTCGACATGGCCGACGATGACCACGGACAGGCGTTCGCGCGGCTCTTGCGGCATCGCGGCAGCGGGCGTGGACGTGCTCACATGTAGCCGTCCGAGCGCAGGCGCTCGAACGAGTCCTCGGCCTCGTGGTCCATGGCGCGACCCGCGCGCTCGGGCGCGCGGGTGGTCATCAGCTCGGCGATGATCTCGTCGACGGTGGCGGCGGTGCTGGCGATCGGGTTGGTGATATCCGAGTCGCCGAGCGAGCGGTAGCGCTTGCCGTCGCGCGCGAAGTAGAGCTCGACCACCGGGATGCGCTCGCGCGCGATGTAGCGCCAGACGTCGATCTCGGTCCAGTGCAGCAGCGGATGGATGCGCACATGGGTGCCGGGCGGGAAGTCGGTGTTGTACTGGTCCCAGAACTCGGGCGGCTGATTGCGCACGTCCCAGCGCGCGCCCGGCCCGCGCGGGCTGAACACCCGCTCTTTCGCCCGCGTGCCCTCCTCGTCGCGGCGGATGCCGGCGATGATCCCGCTATAGCCGTGGGCGGCGATCAGCGCTTTCAGGCCCGCGGTCTTGCGCGCGGCGGCGCGCGCCGCCGGCGGCAAGGAGGGGTCGATGTCCTCGATCGGCGGGCACTCGCCGACCACCAGGTCGAGGCCCCACTCGGCGGCGTAGCGGTCGCGGAAGGCGTACATCTCGGGGAACTTGCGCCCGGTATCGACGTGCGCCACCGGGAACGGCACGTGGCCGAAGAACGCCTTCTTGGCCAGCCACACCATGACGTTCGAGTCCTTGCCCAGCGACCACAGCATCGCCAGCCGGTCGATGCGGTTGAACGCCTCGCGCAGGATATAGATGCTCTGGCTCTCCAGGCGGTCGAGCGGGGTCATGCCGGGGCCGGGATCAAGGGGCAAGAAGGGAACCGGGACGCGCGCCGGCTGAATACGGGAATTTGCCAGTCCCGGCAACAGCGTCCTGCGCTATCTTGCGCACCGGCGCAGGGCGAAGGGGGCGGCGGTGACGGGGGCAGGCGAGCAATCGGACGCGGGGCGCCGGCTCGAGGACCGGCCCGCCCTGCTTGCCGCGATGCTCGCCGACTCGCAGTCGGCCGGGCCGCTGTGGCGGCCGGGCGCGTACTGGCGGCCCTACTGCGCCCGGATCACGCGCGAGCTCGCCCGCACGGGCCTCAGCGACGTGCGCACCAACCAGCGCCTGCTCAAGGGCTACGCGCTCGGCGGGGTGCCGGCGCCGACCTTGCCGCGCGCCGCCTGGAAGCGCGCCGTGTGGACCCTGGCCGAGCGCGCGCCGGTGGTCGCCCTGATCGTCGGCGAGTACCGGCGGCTGGTGGCGGCCGAGCACG
>DASWHU010000078.1:0-1953 GCA_036398035.1 Alphaproteobacteria bacterium
ATGAAGCCGTTGATCTCGGGCCGGCGCATCAGCAGCTGGAGCGCGATCCAGGCGCCGAACGAGAAGCCGGCAATCCAGCACGCGCGCGCGTCCGGGTTGTAGGACTGCAGCCAGTCGAGCGCCGAGGCGGCATCGCTCAGCTCGCCCTGGCCGTGGTCGTAGCGGCCCTGGCTGCGCCCCACCCCGCGGAAGTTGAAGCGCAGCACCGAGTGCCCCATCTGCGCGAATGCGTGGTAGAGGGTGTAGACCACCTTGTTGTTCATAGTGCCGCCGCGCTGGGGATGGGGATGCAGCACGATCGCGATCGGCGGCGAGGTGCCGGTACCGTGATGGTAGCGCCCCTCGAGCCGCCCCTCGGGGCCGTTGAAGATCACCTCGGGCACGGCATTCCTCCGCCGGCGGTCACGGGCACGGCCCAATAACCCAGTCCGGAGGGCGGAGATAACGGGCCGGCTCTCCGATCGGGGACGGGCAAAGCTTGACCAAAATACTCGGATTTTCTATACCCAGGACACGGGATCGCGCCCTGCGCCGCCCCGCGACCCCGGATCGCGCGCCCGGGCTCGGCAGCGAGCAAGGATAACATAACCGGTTCAGCCATGTTCAAGCGACTTGGAGAGGACATCACCAGCATCATCGCCCGCGACCCGGCGGCCCGGTCGCGGCTCGAGGTGGTGCTATGTTATCCGGGTTTCCATGCGGTCATCTATCACCGCGTCGCCCACGCGCTGTGGCAGGCGGGCCTCAAGCTCGCCGGCCGGTTCGTGTCGCACATCGGGCGGTTCCTGACCGGCATCGAGATCCACCCCGGGGCCAAGATCGGCCGGCGGCTGTTCATCGACCACGGCATGGGCGTGGTCATCGGCGGCACCGCCGAGATCGGCGACGACGTCACCCTCTATCACGGGGTGACCCTGGGCGGCACCTCGCTGGAGCGCGGGGTGAAGCGCCACCCGACGCTCGAGGACGGGGTGATCGTCGGCTCCGGCGCCAACGTGCTCGGCCCGATCACGATCGGCGCCGGCGCGCGCATCGGCGCCAACGCCGTGGTCGTCGCCCCGGTGCACCCCGGCGCGACCATGGTGGGCGTGCCGGCCAAGCAGGTCGCGCAGCGTAAGGGCAAGGCCAAGGAGAAGTTCCTGGCCTACGGCACGCCCGACACGATTCCGGACCCGGTGCAGCGCGCGCTCGACGGCCTGCTCGATCAGGTCAGCACCCTGACCGCGCGCCTCCAGGAGCTCGAGCGCCAGCTCGGCGAGCGGGGCGAGCTGCCGGCCGGGTCCGCGGAGGCGGAGGCGGGCGATCTCAGGCGCCGGACCGGCAGCGGCTGAGCCGCGCCCGGGCCCGCAGCGGCAACAAGGATATTTGGCCGTGCGATTGAGCACCAAGGCGCGCTACGCGGTGATGGCGATGGTCGACCTCGCCCAGCGCGGCGGCGCACGGCCGGTGTGCCTGTCCGACATCGCCCGCCGCCAGGAGATCTCGCTGCCCTATCTGGAGCAGCTGTTCGCCAAGCTGCGCCGCGGCGCGCTGGTGCGCAGCGTGCGCGGGCCCGGCGGCGGCTACCTGCTGGCGCGCCGGGCGGAGGAGGTGCGCATCGCCGACATCGTAGTCGCGGTCAACGGGCCGATCCGCGCCACCCGATGTCCACCGGACTCCTCGAGCGGCTGCATGGGCGATTCCAGCCGCTGCCTGACCCACGACCTGTGGGCGGAGCTCGGCAACCAGATTCATCTCTATCTGAGCTCGGTCTCGCTCGCCGACGTGTGCGCGCGGCGGGTGCTCGGGACCAGCATGCTGCGCCGGCCGGCGGACCTGGCCGCGGCGGAGTGAGCGGCCGGCGACGGCCGCGCCCGCGGACGCCATGACCACGACGATCAGCTACTGCGACTACAACGCCAGCGCGCCGGTGCGCCCCGAGGCGGCGGCGGCGGTGGCCGCGGCGCTCGCCGC
>DASWHU010000079.1:0-3387 GCA_036398035.1 Alphaproteobacteria bacterium
GCCGTCTACGCCTCGATCATCGTCGCCGAGGAGCGCTACCTGCACGACAGGTTCGGCGCCGAGTACGCCGCCTATTGCGCGCGCGTGCCCCGCCTGTGGCCCGACTTCTCGCTGTACCGGGCGGCGGCGCGCGACATGACCTTCAACTGGCGGCGCGCGATCCAGAAGGACTACTCGAGCATCGGCGCCTGGATCATCGCCTTCGTCGCCATCGAGGCGGTCGAGGACTGGCTCAGCAAGGCGGGCGGCTTCGCCGTAACCGACCTCGCCGGACCGGGGGCGGCGATCCTTGCCGTCCTGCTGGTCCTGCTCGCCGTCCGCACCTGGAAGAAGCGCGACCCGGCCCGCTGACCCGCAGGGCGCGCTAGAGCGGGATGATATTAAGTCGGATCCCTGAGCCTGTTTTGGTCGTCACCCCGGAATCCGCGAAGCGGATATCCGGGGTCCATACGCCTTTGCCACGCGCTCGACCACCCGTGCAAGCGGCGGCATGGATCCCGGCTCGCGGCGCTGCGCGCCTTGGCCGGGGTGACGGGTGATGGATGACCATGTTTCAAATCATCAGGCTCTAGTCTTGGGGGCTGGTGTCGAGGGCGGCGAACACGGTTCGGCGCTCGATCTCGGCGACGTTGTCGGGGCGCGGGAACGGCGCCGGCGCAGGCTCGCCCGGAGTGCGCGCACGCCCGATCGCGGCGAAGAAGTCCTCGAGCCCGCCCGGCATCAGCACCCACATCATCTTAAGCTCGCCGGTGCCGTCGTTGATGATCGTGTGCCGGTTCCAGCGGCCGAGATAGGCGCTGGTGCCGGGCTCGACCGGGTGCGCGACGCCGTTGATCACCACCCGGCCGCGGCCCTCGAAGAAGAACAGCAGCTCGTCCTCGCCGCCGTGCCGGTGCTCGCGGACGTGGCCGCCGGGCGCGATCACCTGGATGCCTGACGAGAAGCCCCGGATGTGGGGCGAATCGTGCTTCGAGACCTTGACCTCGGAATAGCCGTTGGCCGGCACCGGCTGCCAGTAGCTCTGGCCCCGGTCGGGGCCGCACACGACCACCGGGCCCGGATGCGTCTCGGCCATGTCGCAAACCCTCCGTGCGTCGCGCCCGGGCGTCGGGCACACCGAGTCATACACCGCCCGGCGGGCCGAATGAAGCCCGCGGCCGGGCGAGGGCACGGCTCAGGTGGGGTCGCCGGCGAACTTGGGGGTGGTCATCCAGCTCTCGCCGGCGGCGGCGACGCAGCTCAAGCCGTCGGTGCGGGTGACCAGGACCGTCCAGGTGCCGGTCGCGGCGACGAACAGCTCGATCACCGTCTCGCCTTGCTGTTCGAGGCCGATCCCGACCTGCCGCTCGCCGTAACGATGGTCGAGCTTGGCGACCGCCTCGTCGTGGGGCACGCACAGCGATACGTCCGGCTCGGCCTGCGCGGCACCGCCGCCTGCCGCCATCAGCAGCACCGCCGCCACAGCGGCCTTCGCCTTCAGGCAATGGGTCATCTCTACCTCCGCTCAGGCGCTTCCGCCGTGCCTGATGACGTAAGCTCTAGCGGCTCCGCCACGGCGGCGCTGTGATCTCCGTCACTGCCGCCGTTACGTCCGCGCAACGGCCCGGCTTGCCGGCAGGCCGCGACCTGGCGCACTGTGGCGGCTCGAGTCTCGATCGGAGTCCTTTCATGTCGGTAAAGCTGGTGGCGGCAATCGTGCTCGCCGCGGTGTCGGCGGCGGGCGGGTAGCGGCCGGTGCCCGAGGCGCGCGCCCTGCCGCTGCTGCCGACCACCGTGGTCGGCAGCTACCCGCAGCCCGACTGGCTGATCGACCGCGACGCGCTATCGCACCGCTCGCCGCCGAGGGTGCGCGCCGCAGGGCTGTGGCGGGTTGCCGAGCCGTGGCTCGCCGAGGCGCAGGACGACGCCACCCGCCTCGCCATCGCCGACATGGAGCGGGCCGGCATCGACATCATCACCGACGGCGAGATCCGGCGCGAAAGCTACTCCAACCGGTTCGCCACCGCGCTCGGCGGCATCGACCCCGCGCGCGCCGGCACCGCACAGTCGCGCCGCGGCAGGCCCGAGCCGGTGCCGCTGGTGAGCGGCCCAATCCGGCGCCTGCGCCCGGTCGAGACCGCGGACGTGGCGTTCCTGCGCGCCAACACCGCGCGCACCATCAAGGCGACGCTGCCCGGCCCGTTCACCCTGGCGCAGCAGGCGGAGGACGCCTATTACCGCGACCCCGAGCGGCTCGCCATGGCCTATGCCGAGGCGGTCAACGCCGAGCTGCTCGACCTGTTCGCCGCCGGCGCCGACATCGTCCAGCTCGACGAGCCCTATCTCCAGGCGCGGCCAGAGGCGGCGCGCGCGTTCGCCGTCGCCGCCATCGACCGGGCGCTCGCCGGCGCCCCCGGCACCACCGCGCTGCACCTTTGCATGGGCTATGCGGCGCTGGTCCGCGACAAGCCGCCCGACTATGCGTTCCTGGCCGAGCTTGCCGACAGCGCGGTCGACCAGGTCTCGGTCGAGGCGGCGCAGCCGCATGTGGATGTCGCCCGCTTCGCCGACCTCGGCGCCAAGACGGTCATCCTCGGCGTCCTCGACCTCGCCGACGCGGCGGTCGAGACGCCCGAGACGGTGGCCGCGCGCATCGAGCGCGCGCTCGACTTCGTGCCGGCCGAGCGGCTGGTGCCGGCGCCCGACTGCGGCATGAAGTACCTGCCGCGCGCGGTGGCGCTGGGCAAGCTCGGCGCGCTCGCCGCCGGCACCGCCATGGTGCGCGCGCGCCTGGCCGGGTGAGCGGCGCTCAGAAGTTGCCGCGCATCTGATCGAGCGCGCTGCCCCCGCCCGGCGCCGTGGACGGCGGCGGCAGCTGAAGCTCCGCCGGCGGCGGGCCTTGCAGGATCGTGTCGAGCGTCGAGGGTTGCGCCGGCGGCCCGGGCTGGGCCCGCGCCGGATCGATCCCCGGCACGCTCGATGCCTCGGCGATCTCCAGACGCCGGCAGCCGGACTGGCTGCACACCATGGTCTCGCCGGTGGCGGTGTCGGTGACGAAGGCGATCGGATGGCTCGCGGCCACCGCCAGCGCGAAGCGGCCGTCGGTGCCGGCCGCCTGCGGCGCGGGGCCGCCGCCGAGCAACGCCGCCGCCGCGATCAGCGCGGCGCCGGCAAGGATCGCTTGGATGTTGGTCATGGCACTCTCCAAAGCCTGGTCGCTGCCCGATCCCGGGCGCGCTAGCGGTGCGCGCTCAGGAAGCGGACGCCGGCCGGGCCGACGCGCTCGGCATGCGCGATGCCGGCGTCGAGCGAGAAGCTGTCGCCCGCGCGGCAGGTGGTGGTGCCGGCGGCGGTCTCGACCGTGATCTCGCCGTCGAGCACCAGGATCGCGGCGCCGAAGTCGTGGCT
>DASWHU010000080.1:0-11279 GCA_036398035.1 Alphaproteobacteria bacterium
GTAGACGTTGCACAGCGCGGCGCCCGCCGGCACCAGCGCGGGATCGATGCCGTCGGTGCCGGCGCCGGGCAGCTGGAGCAGCTTCAGGCGCGGCACCGGCGGCAGCGGCGCGCGCCAGTTCATCGCCACCGCCACATCGGCCTCGGCCAGCGCCTCGGCCAGCGCCCCGGCCGGCTCGCTGCCGTCGCAGGCGACGATATCCGCCGCGAGCGCGAGCTTGCGCCTCAGCACCGCTTCGTTGGCCGCGGCGTGGATGCCCTTGAGCACGATCTTCATGGTCGGGTACGGATCGCCGAGCTCGTTTCAAAAACGGAACGGCGGCCCCGTCTCCGGGACCGCCGCCAGGCGGATCGGCGGCTGCCGGCGCGGCGCCGCCTCAGTCGCTCAGCGCCGCCATCCTCGGCACGCCCCAATTGCCCCGCCAGCGGGCATAGCCCTCGGTCGGGTGCAGGAACAGGTCGGTGTGGAAGCGCGCCGTGCCTTGGATGCCGGCGAACCTGCCGGTGCCCTCGATCCAGGTCGCCCGGCCTTCGCAGCGCGCGTCCGAGGTCATGGTCGCGGCGGTCTCGCACTGCCACTCGGCGATCGCGGTATCGCCCTCGGGCGTGGTGAACAGGCAGCGCCCCGCGACCGCTTCGGCGGTGGTGAAGCCGCAGCTGAAGCTGCGCGCGGGAAAGGTGTAGCCGTCGAACTCGCAGGTGACCTCGGCGCCGGCGAGCGGCGATGGCGACTCGGCATCGACGACGCCGCCATGAGTGCCGAAGAACTGCTCCTCGCCGCCCTCGATCTCGTTGACGGTGACCGCGGGCGGCGCCGAGAACTCGATGGTCAGGTCCTGCTCGTCCTCGGCCGCCGCCGCCGTGGCCCCGCCCATGAGCACGGCCGCGGCAAGGACGGCACGCCTGAAGCCGCTGTCGGTCATGTTCGCTCCCGCGCGGTGGTTCAACCTCTGATCGCCATGATAGCGCCGAAGGCGGCCGGCGGCAAATCGGGCGGTCCGCGGTGCGCAGTCAGGGCGCGGCCGGCTCGGGGGCCCTGGCCCGGGCATCGGCGCCGGCCCGCGCCGGCGGCAGCGCGCCGGGAAGGCCGCCCTCGGGCCTGCCGAACAAGAAGCCCTGGGCGAAGTCGACGCCGGCGTCCCTGAGCAGGCGCGCAACCTCGTCGCTTTCCACGCATTCGGCGATGGTCTTGATGCCGAGCCGTGCGCACAGCTGCACGATCGCGGCCAGGAACGCCTTGGCGTGCGGCGTGGTCGCCAGGTTCATCACGTAGCTGCCGTCGATCTTGACGTAATCCACCTGCAGCCGGCGCAAGTAGTCGAGATTGCTGGCGCCGACCCCGAAATCGTCGAGACACACCGCGAACCCGGCCCGTCGCAGCCGCTGCAGGGCATCGTCGGCGCGCGTCAGGTCGATGATCTTGAAGGATTCGGTGATCTCGAACATCAGCCACCCGGCCGGGCGATGGCAGCCGTCGGTCAGTGCGCGCAGCTTTTCGATGAAGGCCGGCGAGTCGATCGAGCGCATCGACACGTTGATCGCCACCGCAGGCGCCCGCGGTCCCGCCTCCTTGACCGTGTCGAGCACCCGGGCCGCCATCGCCAGGTCGAACTCGGCGATCAGGCCGGTGTCCTCGGCGAAGCTGATCAGGTCGAACGGGGAAACGCCGGACGCCGCGCCGGCAAATCGCGCCAGCGCTTCGTAATGGTGGATCTTGCGGTCGGCGAGCCTGACGATCGGCTGGAAGGCAACGCCGAAATTGGTTGCGCCCATCAGCCGGCGGAACGACTGCAAGCGCCCGAGTGTGTCATCCAGCATCGCCTCATAGCCCGCGCGCAGGGTGCTGATGTCGAGCGCCCCGCCAAGGGAAATCTGGCTGATGGTATAGATCAGGGCGCGCACGGCGTCGCCTTCGCTCAGCCCTTCGGGCCGCAACGCCAGGCTCGCTTGCGCGACCGACACGCCGCGGTGCACGGGATCGAGGTCGCGCGTGTCGGCCTCGATCCAGTCGACGTCGGCGTCGAGCGAGACCTGGCGGTCGTGGATCACGCCGAAACGGTCGGGACGGAACCTGCTGACCGCGTCGGCGCCGTCGGCGCGGCTGCGCAGGCGCCCGACCACGTCGTCGAGGAACTGGTCGACGCGCGCCGCGTCGGCCCGCTCGACGAGCTCGTCGAAGCCGCCAAGATCGAGCACGGTGAGGGCGAAATCGCCCTCCTGCTTCGCCGCCTGCGAAAGCCTCTCGGCGGCGCGCGCGGTGAAGCTTTCGGTCGAGATCGGCGGCTCGATGCCCCGGCTCGCGCGGCGGGTATCGGCGAAGGCGATCGACAGGAAGGCGTGGTCGTTCATGTCCGGCAGCCGGTAGCCGGACAGCTGGACGCTGAGCGGCGCACCGGAGGCATCGCGGAGCTTGAGCCAGCGCGTCCGCCGCACCACGCCCGGGCCGATGTCGGCGAGATACGTCCGCAATGCGTCGCGGTCCGCCGCCTCGACCAGGTCCTCGAACGGCCGTCCGACCAGGGCATCGGCCCCGCCCAGGTCGAGTCGCGCCAGCGCGCCGGCGGCATAGCGCACGATCCCGCCGGCATCGACTTCGACCAGCACGTCGGCGCCGGCGAAAGCGAAGGCGACGAACCGGTCGCGCTGATGCCGCAGTCCTTCGGTGGCGGTCATGTTGTTGCGCCGGCCCGCCTACGAAGTGCGGGCGTGCGGGCTCGCCGGCGCGTCCTTATTCTTATGCACATAAGCAACTATCACGTTCCGTCGGCCGGGCAACGGCAGCCGCCACGCGCGTTGCCTGCGGGTGCGAAATTTGGCAAGAACGGCGGGTCTTGGCCCCACAGTTTGCCGATCATGCCGGATCAGCCTCGCGATTTGACCGCCTTCCAGCGCCGCTGGCACGACTACTACAGCGAGAAGCGCATCGTTCATCAGTGGATGCAGGTGCATCTGCTGCGCGACCTGCCGGTGCGCCGGGTGCTCGAGATCGGGCCCTATCTCGGCCTGGTCACCGCGATGCTGGCCTCGGCCGGCTACCGGGCGGTGACCCTCGACGTGGATCCAGGCGCGCGCGCCGGGCTGGCGAGCCATGCCGATGCCAGCGTACAAGGCGACGTGCGCGACCTGGACAGCGACGCGCTGGCGGCCCGGGGGTTCGATGCGGTGCTGTGCTGCGAGACCCTGGAGCACCTGCCCTATGCCCAGGTGCCGGCGGTGCTCGCCCGCCTGGCCGCGATCGGCGCGCCCTACCTGGTGCTGTCGGTGCCCTATATGGGCCCGCAGCTCAGCCTGTCGCTGTATCTCAACCGGCACCTGGTCCGCGCCCGCACGGCGCTCAAGAAGCTCGCGCCATTCAAGCGCTTCCCGGCACCGGCGGAAGACGGGGCGTGGGAGCCGCACAAGTGGGAGGTCGGCTATCGCGACTATCCGCTGGCCGGCTTCCGGGCGCTGGTCGAGGCCCATTTCCGGATCCTGCGCACCGAGTTCACCGGCGGCTGCCGCTCGGTTTTCTTCCTGTGCGAGAACCGGCATAAGCGCTGACGTGCCGCCGCCGGCACCGCCATGCTGATCCTCGGCGTCCATCCGGGCTATCACGACGCCTCTGCGATCCTGTGCCAGGACTACCGCATCCTGGCCGCGGTCCAGCTCGAGCGGCTGACCCGGCGCAAGGCCGACGGCGGCCGCTTTCCCGGCGAGGCGGTCGACGAGTGCCTGGCCATCGCCGGGGCGAGGCGCGCGGACATCGACGTGGCGGTGCTCGGTCGCGGCGCGTACCCGTGGCGCTACTACACCCACTTCCGCGGCGGGCGCTGGCTCGAGGGACGGGTGCGCGAGGCGCTCGGGCGCGACAAGATGAAGAGCATGGAGCGCGAGCTGGTGCTGGCGCGGCGCACCGACTCGCTGGCGATCTTCGATGCCGGCCTGTTCCGCGCCGAGCAGGGCCTGCGCCCGGACGCCGAGGTCAGGTTCTACAACCACCACCTGGCCCACGCCCTGCCGACCCTGTTCCACAGCGACTGGCAGGACGCGCTGCTCTACACCTCGGACGGCGGCGGCGACAACGTCCAGTACAGCCATCGCGTGTTCCGCGATGGCCACATTACAACCCTGTATGGCGACGATTCCGGGCTGGTCCAGCCGCTGCGCATCGACAGCCTGGGGCTCGCCTACGGCTACGCCACCCAGGCGCTCGGCTATCGCATCAACCGGCACGAGGGCAAGCTCACCGGGCTCGCGGCCTATGGCGAGCCGGTGCTCTACGAGCAGTTCGCCGCCCACTACAGGGTCGACGAGCTCGGCCAGGTGCACAGCGACTTCGACAGCTACCGGGCGCTGCGCCGCTGGGTGCTGGAGATTGCCGACGGGCGCAAGCCGGCGGACGTGGCGGCCTCGGTCCAGACGCTGCTGGAGGAGGTCACCCTGCGCGCGGTCAAGGCGTTGCTCGCCCGCCACCCGGTGCGCCATCTGGGGCTTTCGGGCGGGGTGTTCGCCAACGTCCGGCTCAACCAGCGTCTCGGCGAGGAATGCGGGGTCGATGAGGTGTTCGTCTACCCGGCGATGAGCGACAGCGGCCTCGCCGCCGGCGGGGTGCTCGACTACCTGCTCGCGCGCGACGGGCTCGACCGCTGGCTCGACCGGCGCTATCGGCTGGACTCGCTCTATTTCGGCCGCGACTGGGGCGCGCAGGCGGACGCCGCGTTCGCGGCGGACGCGCGCCTTGAGCGGATCGCGGGCGAGCCGGTCGAGACCGCGGTCGGGCTGATCGCCGACGGCGCCCAGGTCGCGATCTTCACCGCCGGCATGGAGTATGGGCCGCGGGCGCTCGGCGCGCGCAGCATCCTGGCCGCGGCGACCGATGCCGCGATCAACGACGCCCTCAACGCCCGCCTCGGGCGCAGCGAGTTCATGCCGTTCGCGCCGGTGGTCGCCGAGGCGGATGCGGCCGAGGTGTTCGAGCTCGCGGCGCCGCTCGCCTATGCGGCGCGGTTCATGACCGTCACCTGTCGGGTGCGGCCCGCGTGGCGCGAGCGCATCCCGGCGGTGGTCCACGTTGACGGCACCGCCCGCCCGCAGACCCTCCGGCGCGACTGGAACCCGCTCTATTACGACATCCTCAACGCCTACAAGCGGCGGACCGGCATCCCGGTGCTGATCAACACCAGCTTCAATGCCCATGAGGAGCCGATCATCAACACGCCGGCGGAATGCGCCCAGGCGCTGGCCGACGACCGGGTCGACTACGTGGTCACCCGCGCCGCAGTCTATCGCCGGCGCGCGGGCGCGGCTTAGCCGGTCGCGCGGCCGGTGCCCATCAACGCCGCGGCGCCCGGTTGCACAGGCACGCTCGGGCCGCCATGCGGCCGTCCCACCACCGTGCGGTTGCGGCCCTGGCGCTTGGCCTGGTAGAGCGCGCGGTCGGCGTATTGGATCAGCTTCGAGACGCTCAACAGCTTGTCGGGGATGCAGCCCGCGACCCCGATGCTGGCGGTCACCAACGGCGCAGTCGCCGAGGCGGGATGGTCGATGGCAAGCCCGCGGATGCCGGTGCGAATCGCCTCCGCGACGCTCGCCGCGCCCTCGACAGGCGTCTCGGGCAGGGCGATGATGAACTCCTCGCCGCCATAGCGTCCAACCAGATCCGATGCCCGGTTGAGACAGCGCTTGAGGCAGTTGGCGACCAGCCACAGGCAATCGTCGCCGGCCTGATGGCCAAGCGCGTCGTTGTAGGCCTTGAAGTGGTCGACATCGATCATCAGTAGCGACAGCCAGGTGCCGTCGCGCACGGCGCGCCGCCATTCCTGGTCGAGGTACTCCATCGCCCGGCGCCGGTTCGAGATGCCGGTGAGCGCGTCGAGCGTCGACATGTGCCTGAGCCGCTCGTTGGTCTCCTCGAGTAGCCGCGTCACCTCGACGAGGTCGCGCTCGCGCCGCTCGAGCGCCGCCGCGCGCGCGCCACGGTCGTCGAGGGTGCGCTTGAGCGCCAGCACCGAGCGAACCCGCGCGCCGAGCTCGATGCGGTCGACCGGCCGGTTGACGTAGTCGGAAGCGCCGACCTGGAACGAGGCCTCGAGCGTGGCGCGGTCATCGCGGTCGCTGACCACGACCACCGGCGTCTCGGCGTGCCGTTGGCTGCCCTTGATCAGGCGGCAGGCGGCGACCGCGTCGCCGGCGCCGGGCCCGAGGTCGATCAGGACCAGCTCGACCGGCACCGTGTCGGGCCCGGGCTCGGGGATGCCGAGCAGCGGCATCGCGGCGTCGAGCGATCTTGCGCGGCGGATGCGGCCGATATCGGCGTCGCCAAGCAAGCGCTCGAGCACGCAGTCAGGATCGGCCGTGGACGAAATGACCAGGATCAGCGCCTGGTTCTCGGATGCTGGATTCGGACCGTGCACTGCGGTCTCCAAGCTCTCTGTGGTGGGTCGCACCCGGGGACGTGCGGCCGCCGGTTCTGGCCGCGGAACCCCCGACCGGCGGCTCTTCGAGCCAGGGTGCGGTTCGGTCGGCGGGGCCCAATTGAAATAGGGTGCGCCGGCGGTCGCGGCGAGCGATGATTCGATGTCGTTATTTGTGTTGAGCGCTGCCACTCCGCGTGCCGTGGCAGGGCGCCCGCGCGCATGCTAACGTCGCCGCTCGCCGGCCCCGGCGCGGAGGAGGACGCGATGCCGATCGTCAACCGAATCGCCGCATTTCACAAGGACATGCGCGAATGGCGGCACGACATCCACCAGCATCCGGAGCTCGCCTACCAGGAAGCGCGGACCGCGTCGAGGGTGGCCGCGCTGCTCGGCGAGTTCGGCGTCGACGAGGTGGTCGAGGGCATCGGGCGGACCGGCGTGGTCGGCGTGATCCGCAACGGCGACGGCCCGATGATCGGGCTGCGCGCCGACATGGACGCGCTGCCGATCGTCGAGAACACGGGGCTCCCGTACCGCTCGCGTCACGACGGCGTGATGCACGCCTGCGGCCACGACGGCCACACCGCCATGCTGCTCGGCACCTCGCGCTATCTGGCCGAGACGCGCAACTTCAGCGGCACCGTGGTGCTGATCTTCCAGCCGGCCGAGGAGGGCCAGGCCGGCGCCCGGGCGATGATCGAGGACGGGCTGTTCGAGCGCTTCCCGGTCGACGCGGTCTACGGGGTGCACAACATGCCGGGGCTGCCGGCCGGGTCGATCGCGGTCTCGCCCGGCGCGGTCATGGCCGCGGCGGACGGGTTCAAGATCACGGTCCAGGGCCGCGGCGGCCACGCCGCCATGCCGCACCTCGCCGACGATCCGGTGATCGCCGGCTGCGCCATCGTCGGCGCGTTGCAGACCTTGGTCTCGCGCAACCTCGACCCGGCCCGGACCCTGGTCATCTCGGTGACCCAGTTCCACGGCGGCGAGGCGTTCAACGTGATTCCGGACGCGGTCGAGCTCGGCGGCACCGTGCGCTATTTCGAGGCCGCGGTGGGCGAGATGGCACGCCGGCGCATGGCCGAGGTGATCGAGGGCGTGGCGCGGGCCCATGGGGTGAGCGCCGCCATGACCTACGAGGAGGGCTACCCGCCGACCCGCAACCACGAGGCCGAGACCGCCTTCGCCCGCGGCGTCGCCGCCGAGGTGACGGGCGGCCCCGCGCACGAGCAGCCGCGGATCATGGGCTCGGAAGACTTCTCGTTCTTCCTCGAGGCCAAGCCCGGCGCCTATGCCTTCGTCGGCAACGGCGACCGCGACGGCTTCGTCTGCGTCCACAACCCGCATTACGACTTCAACGACGAGATCCTGCCGGTCGGCGCGAGCTACTTCGCCCGCCTGGTCGAGACCGCGCTGCCGCGCCGGCGGTCGGCGGCCTAGGCGGCGGCCGGGCGCCCGCCCGCGGGGAGCCGCGCGATGCCCAGGTTCGACGCCAACCTGTCGATGCTGTTCACCGAGCTCGCGTTTCTCGACCGCTTCCAGGCGGCGGCCAATTGCGGCTTCGCCGGGGTCGAGGTCCTGTTCCCCTACGACTGGCCGGCCGGGGAGATCGCCGAGCGGCTGCTCGCCAACGGCCTGACCCAGGTGCTGATCAACGTGCCGCCGGGCGATCTGGAGGCCGGCGAGCGCGGGCTCGGGGCGGTTCCCGGGCGCGAGAGCGAGTTCCGCGACGGGCTGGCCAGGGCGCTCGACTACGCCGAGGCGCTGCGCTGCGGGCAGGTCCACGTCATGGCCGGGATGCTCGCCGACGACGGCGCGGCTGCGCGCGCGCGGGCGCGGTCATGCTTCGTCGGCAATCTCGCCTGGGCGGCGGCGGCGGCCGCGGAGCGCGGGGTGCGCACCCTGATCGAGCCGCTCAATACCAAGCGCGACGCGCCGGGCTATTTCCTGGCCACCGTCGCCGAGGCGCGGGCGGTGATCGAGGAGGTCGGAAGCAACAACCTGTTGCTCCAGTGCGACCTCTACCACGCCCAGATCATGACCGGGAACCTGGCCGAGACGATCGAGGCCAACCTGCCGCTGATCGGCCATTTCCAGATCGCCGGCGTGCCCGGGCGCCACGAGCCCGACAGCGGCGAGATCAACTACCCTTTCCTGTTCAACCTGATCGACTCGCTCGGCTACCGGGGCTGGGTCGGCTGCGAGTACCGTCCCGCCGGGGCGACCGCCGACGGCCTGGCCTGGGCCTTCGACTACGGCATCAGCGGCCACGGCGGAGGCTAGAGCGGGATGATATTACTAACCCGCCACGCAAATAGGTTGCATTTGGAGTAGGACTCTGCTAGTTTTGTGGCATGGCTGGAGAGCGGGATTTTCGCTCGTTGGCGCCTGCGGTGCAGGCGGAGCTGCGCCGGCGCGCGGTTGCCATGGTCGCTTCGGGGATTACGCGTGTTGCGGCGGCGGCGGCGGTGGGCGTGAGTCGGCGCTATGTCGGCAAATGGCTGAAGGCGCGCGCCGCCGGCGGTGATGCGGCGCTCGAGGGTGGGCAACGCGGGCGCCGACCGGGCGAGCAGCTGGTGCTGAAGGACAAGGCGGCGGCGCGCATCCGCCGGCTGATCACCGACAAATGCCCCGACCAGCTGAAGCTGCCGTTTGCGCTGTGGACGCGCGAGGCGGTGCGCGCGCTGATCGAGCGCGAGTGCGGTGTGCGGCTGTCCTTGCAGGCGGTCAGCGTCTATCTCAAGCGCTGGGGGTTCACCGCCCAACGGCCGATGCGCCGCGCCAGCGAGCGGCGCGAGCCCGAGGTCGCGCGCTGGCTGGCGGAGGATTATCCGGCCATCGCCGCGCGCGCCAAGACCGAGGGCGCGGAGATCCACTGGGCCGACGAAACCGGGCTGTCGAACCAGGCCAATTACGGCCGCAGCTTTGCCCCGCGCGGGCGCACGCCGGTGATCGCGCACAAAGCCGAGCGCATCTCCCAGAGCATGATCTCGAGCCTGACCAACCGCGGCAAGCTCCGCTTCATGATCTACGACGGCGCGATCAACGCGCGCATCTTCCTCGCCTTCCTCAAGCGTCTGGTCCGCAGCTGCGATCGCAAGGTCTTCCTGATCGTCGACAACCTGCGCCCGCACCGCGCCAAGCTGGTCACCGCCTGGCTCGAGGCGCACACCGACCGCATCGAGCTGCTCTACCTGCCGCCGTTCGCGCCTCAGCACAATCCCGACGAGTTCGTCAACAACGACGTCAAGCAGTCGATGGCGCGGCGCAAGCCACCCGCCGACAAGGCCGAGCTCCGGCGCAACCTCGCCTCTACCATGCATAGCCTGCAGAAGCGCCCGGCCAAGGTGCGCGCCTTCTTCCAGGCCCCCACCGTCCGCTATGCCGCTTGACCAGGACATGATACCTATTTGAATGTCGAGTTAATAAGTCGGATCCCTGAGCCTGTTTCGGTCATCACCCCGGACTCCGCGAAGCGGATATCCGGGGTCCATACGCCCTTGCCACGCACTCGACCACCCGTGCAAGCGGCGGGATGGACCCCGGCTCGCGGCGCTGCGCGCCTTGGCCGGGGTGACGGGTGACGGATGACCATGTTTCAAATCAACAGGCTCTAACCTGGCCGATCGCAACTGTGACGCCTATCACTGGCATGGACCCCAACCGGCGGTTATGTTGGTGCCTGGCTGCGCTGCAGTGAAGGCTCGAGGGAAGGCCCCCAATGCACCACGCAAAGACCCGCCAGGACGTAGGCCACGTGCTCGCCCGCCTCGCCGGGCAGGCGTTCGGCCTGACGCTCGTCGCCGCCTGCGCCGCGACCGGCTACCTGATGTTCAACCTGACCACCGATTCGGAGTTCGCCGGTTCGATCGTCGGGTTCTTCTCGGCTGTCGGGCGCGTGTTGGGCAACCTGTTCAACACCAACGACCGGGTGATGATCACGGTGTTGCCGGCGCTGGTCATCGCCGGCCTCCTGCTCGGCGGCCTGTATGTGTGGCGCAAGCGGAGCTGAGCCCGACCCGGCGCTGAGGCCGTAGCCTATCGGGCGCCGGCGGCGCGGTCGGCGACCGCGCGCCGGTGCAGCACCGGCATCAGGTCGAAATAGGGCCGGATGGTCGGCGAGGTCGAGGCCTCGAACCGGTCGAACGGCCCGTCGAAGAACACGCGGCCCTCGTCGAGCATGACGATGCGCGGCTGCAGGCGGGTCAGCAAATCCTTGTCGTGGGTGATGATCACCGTGGTCCGCGCCCCGGCCTCGCGCCGTTCCTCGTAGTGGGCGGCGTAGACCAGGTCCTGGACGTGCGCGGCGCTGGTCGGGTCGAGGCCGGTGGTCGGCTCGTCGAAGAAGATCACCGCCGGGTCCATCGCCAGGGCGCGCGCGACCGCGAGCCGCTTGGCCATGCCGCCGGACAGCTTGCCCGACGGGGTGTCCAGGAACGCCTCGTCGGTCGGCAGGTCGACCGCCGCCAGCACCTTGCGCGCCAGCGGCGCGATCGCCGCGGCCTCGAGCTCCTTCACCTCCCGCAGCCACAGCGCGATGTTGTCGAGCACGCTGCCGCCGAACAGCGCATTGCGCTGGAACACGACCCCACAATGGGTGTGGATGCCGGCGAGCTCGGTGTCGTCGAGATCGGCGATGTCGACCAGCGGCGCCTCGGGGCGGCTGTGGTCGGCAACCCGGACGCGGCCGCGGTCGGGCGCCAGCAGCCCGAGCATCAGGTTCATCAGCACCGTCTTGCCGCAGCCCGAGTCGCCGACGATGGCGACGATGTCGCCGCATCCGATCTCGAGGTCGATGCCGGACAGCACTTGGTTGCCGTTGAACGCCTTGTGCACCCCCTCGACTACGATCTCGGGCGCCGCCCTGGGCGATTTTGCCGTGCCG
>DASWHU010000081.1:0-4906 GCA_036398035.1 Alphaproteobacteria bacterium
GCCGACGAGATCATGTGCGCCGAGGAGGTCGCGGACGACGGCGCCGAGGCCGAGGCCGAGGTAATCCTCGACCAGTTCGGCAACGTGGTGCCCCTGTTCGCCGCCCACCACGGCGCGCTGAACACCAGTTCGACCCAGACCAGCGGCTACGGCCTCGGCCTTCAGGGCGCAATCGACGAGGACCTGTTCGGGCACACCAACCAGCTGGTCGTTGGCGGCAGCATCGACCTCGGCGAGACCGAGTTCCACTCGGAGTCGGGGATCGGCGTGCTTAACCTCAACCGCAGCGTCACCGCCGGGCCCGAGCCGTTCGAGAACACCGCCATCTTCGAGTTCGAGACCGACGGCGTGACGCCGGAGGGCGAGGTCGCGCGCGGCGAGATCGGCCCGGCGCGGGCGGTGGCGGAGAACACCTATTACGGCATCTACGTCTCCGACACCTTCGACGTGACCGACAACCTGGCAGTGACCCTGGCGGGGCGCTTCAACCACGCCGACATCAAGATCACCGACGAGCTCGACTCGTACTTCCCGCGCGAGGTCACGCTGGCCGGCGACCACAGCTTCTCGCGCTTCAACCCGGCGGCCGGCGCCACCTACACCTTCCCCCAGCTCAGGACCACGGCGTTCGCAAGCTATGCCGAGGCCAACCGCGCGCCGTCGCCCGCGGAGCTGACCTGCGCCGAACCGACCGCGCCGTGCCGGCTGCCAAATTCATTCGTCGCCGACCCGGACCTCGAGCAGGTGGTCGCCCGCACCTTCGAGGCGGGCGTGCGCGGCAACTTGCCCGACGATTGGCTGGGGGCGGCGACGTCACTCGACTGGGCGCTGTCGTTCTTTCACAGCGAGAACAGCAACGACATCATCTTCGTCAGTGCCGGCCCGGCGCTCGGCACCGGGTTCTTCCAGAACGTCGACAAGACCCGCCGCCGCGGCGTCGAGGCCGGGCTGGGCGGCAATGCCGGGCGCGCGCGCTGGTTCGTCAACTACAGCTTCATCGAAGCGACCTTCGAGTCGGGCTTCACCGTCGCCTCGCCCAACCATCCGCGCGCGGTCGACGGCGAGATCATGATCGAGGCCGGCGACGACATTCCCGGCATCCCGCAGCACAACTTCGGCCTCGGCGTCGACGTCGAGGTCCTCGACGGCCTCACCGTCGGCACCTCGGTGGTCGCCAAGTCGGGAGTCTACCTGCGCGGCGACGAGGCCAACCTGCTTGAGCGGACCGACAGCTATGCGGTGGTCAATTTCCGCACCAGCTACCGCATCGCCGAGTGGCTGGAGGTGTTCGGGCGGATCGAGAACCTGTTCAATACCGACTACGAGACCTTCGGCGTCCTGGGCGAGGCCGAGGGCACGGACGGCGCGGTGCCGATCTATGAGCTGCCGGGCGGGGTCACCGACCCGCGGTTCCTGTCGCCGGGGCAGCCGTTCGCGGCGTTCATCGGCATGCGCATCCGGTTGAACTGAGCGTGCGCCCTTGGATTCTTTGCCGCGAATCGGTACAGGAGGCAGCAGCGGGGGCACGATCGCCGGCCTAGGGAGGGCCCGACCATGATCGATCAGCCGGAGTGGCTGGCGCGGTCGCTTGAGCTGCTGCTCAAGGGCGGGCCGGTGATGATGGTGCTGCTGGCGGTCTCGGTGGTGGCGCTGGCGATCATCCTGGTCAAGTGGGGCCAGTTCGCGCGCGCGGGCCTGCGCAACACCCGCTTCGTCGAGCCGGCCGTCGATGCGCTCGGCCGCGGCGATCGCGAGGCGGCGACAACGACCTTGAGACGCGCACGCCACCCGGCGGCGCGGGTGATGGAAGCGGCGATCCGCGCCGCGGCGAACCCGCGGCTGAGCGCGGACGACCGCGACGCCGAGATCGGCCGGGTCGGCACCGCCGAGATCCGCAACCTGGAAAGCTATCTGCGCGGGCTCGAGGTGATCGCCAACCTGAGCCCCCTCCTCGGCCTGCTCGGCACCGTGCTCGGCATGATCGAGGCGTTCGCCGAGCTCGAGGCGGCGGGCTCCAAGGTCGACCCGGCGCTGCTCGCCGGCGGCATCTGGGAGGCGCTGCTGACCACCGCCTTCGGCCTGGTCATCGCGATCCCGGCGCTGGCCGCGTTCTACTTATTCGAGGGCCGCGTCGATGGCGTGCGCGCGGCCATGAAGGACGGGGTGACGCGGGTGCTCGGCCACGTCCTGCCCAGCCGCCAGGCGGCCGCGGCCTGAGGTCTGCGCAGCCGGAGCGAGTCGATGGAGTTCGCCACGCACGATCGCCCGAGGCCTCGGCTCAGCATCGCGCCGCTGATCGACGTGGTGTTCTTGCTGCTGGTGTTCTTCATGCTCGCCAGCTCGTTCATCGAGCCGGCGGCGATCGACCTGGCGATGTCGCGCCCGCAGGCGGCGCCGCAAGCGGCGGCGGAGCCCCTGGTGGTCGATGTCCGTGCCGGCGGCGAGGTGCGCCTCAACGGCCTCGCGCTGGCGCTCGATCAGCTCGGGCCGGAGATCGCCGCGCGCCCCGGCGCCGCCGGCGACCGCCCGGTGACCGTGCGCGCCGAGGCCGAGGTGCCCGTGGCGCTGCTGGTCGCGGTGATGGACCGATTGCGCGGCGCGGGCTTCGCCAACCTCCGGCTGGCGACCCCCGAGGCGCGCTGACGGAGGCCGGGCGATGCGCGCGCCCGAGTTCGAGGGCAGGCGGCGGCTCAAGGGCGAGATCAACCTGGTGCCGCTGATCAACGTCGTGTTCCTGCTGCTGATCTTCTTCATGCTGTCGAGCACCCTCGCCACCCCCGACCGGTTCGACGTCGACCTGCCCGAGTCGGCACAAGCCAGGGCGAGCGAGTCCGAGCCGATCGTGGTGCTGGTGCGCCCGGACGGCGGCGTCGCGGTCAACAACCGCACGCTCTCGATCGGCGAGCTGGAGCCGGCGCTGAGCGCGGCGCGCGCGGCCGCGCCCGGGGCCGGGGTGCTGCTCAAGGCGGATGCGCGCGCGACCACGGCCGACGTGGTCAGCGTGCTGCGCCGCGCCCGCGCCGCCGGCATCGAGCGGGTCGCGCTCGCCACCCGTGAGGCGGCGCCGTGACCCCCATCCGCCCGATCGAGCTGGCGCTGGCGCTGGTGCTGGCGGGCGCGGTGCACGGCGCGGCGCTGGTCGGGCTCGCCGTGCGCGCGCCCGAGCCTGCTCGCGAGGAGACCGAGCCATTGGTCTACCTCCAGCTCGCCGCGCTCGACGCGAGCGCGGAGGCGCCGGATGGCGTCGAGCCGCAGGTCGCGGCCACGCCCTCGCCGCCGCCGCCGGCCGACGCGCCGCCTCCTGTGCCTGAAGCGCTGCCCCTGCCCGAGACGCCGGAGCTGGTGCCGCCGCCGGACCTCGCGCCCGTCGAGATCGCGCCGGCGCCGGTCGAGGTCGCGGCGCTCGAGCCGCCGGCCGACGCGCCGCCGCCCCTGCCGGAGGCGTTGCCGCGGCCTGAGCCGCCGGTGCGCCTGCCGGTCGAGATCGACCGTCCGCGCGCCAAGCCGGCGCCGCCCGTCCCGGCAATCGAGGCGCCGCCGCCAGCGCAACCCGCCGTCGCGCAAACGCCGGTCAGGGCACCGATGGTAACGCCGCGTCAACAGGTCGCGAGCCTGCCCGCGGTGGTCCCGCCCCAGGCTGTACCGCGCAACGACGGCCGCGGCGACGCGCTCGCCGCCTATGCGGGCGAGCTCTACAAGCTGATCAACCGGACCGCGGTCACCGACTATCCGCGCCAGGCCGCGCGGCGCGGCGACCAGGGCGTCGTGCCGGTGCGCCTCACCGTCGGCGCGCGCGGCGAGCTGGTCGCGGTCACGGTGGTCGATGAGTCCGCCGCCAGTAGCCCGCTGGTGCGCGCGGCGGTGGCCGCGGTCGAGAAGGCCGCCCCCTTCCCCGCCTTCGCCGCGGCGATGGACAGCGAGGCCGAGACCTTCGAGGTCAGCATCGTCTACAAACTGCGCTGAGCTGGCCGCCGGCTCAACCGCCGTCGAGCTGCGCGAGCCGCCGCGCGGCGCGTTCGCGCACGATCTCGCCGTAAGCGTCCTCGACCGGAACCGCGAGCGCGTGCGCGAGCAGGGCGCGGGCGCGGGCGCGGGCGACGGTCTCTTCGTCGTCGTCGAGCTTGAGCAGGCCGATCGCATATTCCAGGTTGGCCGCGGCGCTGTCCGGCGCCAGCGCGAGCGCGCGCTCGTAGTGGGCGAGCGCCTCTTTTTCGCTGGCGCCATACACCACGCCGGCCATGATCCCGAGCGTGGCGACGATCTCGGCGTGCCAGGCGCCGAGGCTCAGAAGCGCCGCTACCAGGTCGGGATCGAGCGCGAGCGCTTGATCGAGGGCGGCGCGGATGCGCCCGGCGTAGCCTTCGTTGAGTGCTTCGAGCACGCCGATGGTCTGGGCGTAGCGGCCCATCGCGCGCGCCGAGGCGAGATGCGCGCGCGCATTGGCCGGATCGGCCTCGATCGCCCGGCCGGCAAGCGCGACCGCGCGGGTGAGCAGCGGCTGGCGCTGGTCCTCGGGCGATCGGAAGTAGCCTTCGACGGTCAGCGCCTCGGCGGCGAGCGCAAGTCCGTCGGCGCCGGCCTCGGCCTCCGCGAGCTCGGCGGCCTCGAGGAAGCGCCCGTGGTCGAACGCCGCCTGCGCCGCCTCGAGCCCGTCTGCGGCGGCGTCGAGGGCGAAGAGCGCGAACGCAACCGCGCCAAAGACCGAAAGATGCGCGCGCATGGCTCAGTCGGTGACCACCGCTTCGGCCTCGATCTCGACCTTGAGCTCGGGCAGCACCAGCCGGCTGATCTCGACCAGGGTCGAGGCCGGCCGGTGGTCGCCGAAATAGTGCTGGCGCAGCGGGTTGATGCGCGCGCGGTCGGCGACGTCGGTGAGGAACACGGTGACCTTGACGACGTGCTCGGG
>DASWHU010000082.1:0-4535 GCA_036398035.1 Alphaproteobacteria bacterium
GCCGCGCCGACCACGAGGTCGGCCGCGAGCACGTGGCGCTCGATCGCCTCGACCGTGGCGAAGATGGTATTGAGCTTGGCGCCGAACTGGAGGTCGAGCTGTTGCAGGCGCGGCAGCGACTTGTCGATCACGGTCACCCGCGCCTCCATGCCCATCGCCATGCGCGCGGCGTTGGTGCCGACCACGCCGCCGCCGAGGATGACCACGTCGGCCGCCTGGACGCCCGCGACCCCGCCCAGGAGCACGCCCCGCCCGCCTTGTGCGCGCTCGAGGCAGTGGGCGCCGGCTTGGATCGCCATCCGGCCCGCGACCTCGCTCATCGGCGAGAGCAGCGGCAGGCGGCCGGCCGCGTCGGTCACGGTCTCGTAGCCGATCGCGGTCGCGCCCGACTCGAGGAGGTCCTTAGCCTGCTCAGGGTCGGCGGCGAGGTGCAGGTAGGTGAACAGCACCTGGCCCTCGCCGAGCCATTTGCGCTCGCCCGCCTGCGGCTCCTTGACCTTGACCAGAAGCTCCGCACGCCGGAACACCGGCTCGGGGCCCGCCACCACCTCCGCGCCCGCGGCCTCGTAATCGTCGTCGTCGAGGCCGATGTCGTGGCCGAGGCCCGACTCGACCAGCACCTTATGGCCGTGGTGGGTGAGCTCGCGCACGCTCCCCGGCACCAGCCCGACCCGGTACTCCTGGTCCTTGATCTCCCTCGGCACGCCGATCAGCATGGACGGTCCCCCGCTCGGTCCCGGTTCAGGCGTCTTCCGCCGCTTCGCCCCGCGCGCCCGCGGAGCCGGCCGCGCCGGCGCGCGCGCGGGTCATCAGGTACAATAAGATCAGCACCGCCGGCGCGCCCGCGATCGCGGTGCTGACGAAGAACGCCACATAGCCGCTCGCCTCGACCGCGACGCCAGAGAAGCCGGCCAGCAGCTTGCCGGGCAAGGTCATCAGCGAGCTGAACAGCGCGTACTGGGTCGCGGTGTAGGCGGCGCTGGTCAGGCTCGACAGATAGGCGATGAAGGCGGTGCCGGCGAAGCCCGCGCTCAAATTGTCGGCGCTGATGGTGACGTAAAGCATCCACTGCTCGGGCCCGATCACGCCGAGGCCGGCGAACAACAGGTTGGTCGCCGGCAGCAGCAGCGCGCCGGCCAACAGCGGGCGGAAGATGCCGTAGCGGGCGACGGCGAGGCCGCCCAAGAGCGCGCCGGCGATGGTCGCCACCGTGCCGTAGACCTTCACGATCGCCGCGATCTCGGTCAGGGTGAAGCCGAGGTCGAGATAGAACGGGTTCGCCATCGCCCCCATCAGCACGTCGCTGATCCGGAACAGCCCGACGAAGGCGAGGACCGCGACCGCGAGCGTGCGGTAGCGCGCGGCGAAGTCGGTGAACGGGCAGACCACGGCGCCGATGACCCAGGCGCCGGCGCCGCGCAAGGCGCGCGGCAGGTGGGCGTTGCGCTCGACGAAGCGGACCACGCGCTGCTCGCGCCCGAACGCGGCCCGGTCGACCGCCGGCGCGGGCTCGCGGATCACCAGCACGGTGACCATCCCGACCAGGGTGAGGCTGGCGAGCAGCCGGTAGGCGAGCGGCCAGCCGGCCGCGTCCGCGAGCGCGAGCGCGCCGCCGCCCGCGGCCAGCAGCGCGATCCGGTAGCCGAGCTGATAGGTCGCCGCCATCGCCCCTTGCAGGCTCTGCTCAACCGCCTCGATGCGATAAGCGTCGACCGCCACGTCCTGGGTCGCCGAGGCGAACGCGACCAGGAGCGCGCACAGCGCCATGCGGGTGAGGTCTTGCGCCGGGTCGGTCCCGGCCATGCCCAACAGGCCGGCGGCGATGCCGACCATGGCGAGCAGCATCCAGCCGCGCCGGCGCCCGAGCCGGCGGGTGAGCAGCGGCAGCGGCATGCGGTCGACCACTGGCGCCCAGAACACCTTGATCGAGTAGGTGATGCCGACCCAGCTGAAGAAGCCGATCGCGGCCAGGCTGACCTCGGCCTGGCGCAGCCACGCGGTCAGGGTCGAGAACACGAGCAGGAACGGCAGCCCCGCCGAGAAGCCAAGGAACAGCATCCCCACCACCCGCCGGTCGAGGTAGATCTCGAGCGACTGGCGCCACGACCTGAGCGGCCGCGGCGCGCGGCCCGCGGCGCCGGCGTCGAGCGGCGCCCGGGGGCGGGGCGGTGCGGCGGGGGACGGCGTCACGGCGGCGCCTTTCTACCACCGCGCCGCGCGCCGCGCCTACACGCTACAGCAGGCTGTCGAGCAGCACCTCGGGGCGGGCGCCCAGGTGGCTGATCACCTCGGCGGCGGCAAGGCTGCCGAGCCGGCCGCAGTCGGCGGGCGAACGCCCGCGGGTATAGCCGTAGAGGAAACCGGCGGCGTAGAGGTCGCCGGCGCCGGTGGTGTCGACCACGTGGGCGACCGGGGCGCGGTCGATGACGTGCACCTCCTCGCCGCTCAGGACCACCGAGCCCTTCTCGCTCCGGGTCAGCGCCGCCAGCCGGCACTTGCCGCGCACCGCCTGCAGCGCGTCGTCGAACCGCGCCACCTGGTAGAGCGAGGTGAGCTCGGCCTCGTTGGCGAACAGGATGTCGACCTCGCCGGCGACCAGCGCCTGGAACTCGGCGCGCCAGCGCCCGACGCAGAACGCGTCCGAGAGGGTCAGCGCGACCTCGCGCCCGGCGTCATGGGCGAGGGCGATGGCGCGCCGGAAGGCATCCTTGGCGCGCGGCGGGTCCCACAAATAGCCTTCGAGATAGGTCACCCTGGCGGCGCCGATCAGCTCCTGGGTCACGTCCTCGGGCCCGAGCTCGACGCAGGCGCCGAGGAAGGTGCCCATGGTGCGCTGGGCGTCGGGAGTGACCAGGATCAGGCAGCGCGCGGTGCCCGGGCCGTCGCTCGCCGGCGGGGTCGCGAAGTGGACGCCGAGCGAGCGGATGTCGTGCGCGAACACCTCGCCGAGCTGGTCGTCGCGGACCTTGCCGACGAACGCGCAGGCGGCGCCGAACGAGGCCAGCCCGGCGATGGTGTTGGCCGCCGAGCCGCCCGACATCTCCACTGCCGGGCCCATGTCGCGGTACAGCGCGCGCGCCCGGGCGTTGTCGATCAGGGTCATCGCGCCCTTGGCCAGCCGGTGGCGGTCGAGGAACGCGTCGTCGGCATGGCTGAGAACGTCGACGATGGCGTTGCCGATGCCGACGACGTCGAACCGGTGTTCGGGCATGGGCCTCCTCGCTGGCTGGAACGGGCGGGCGGAAGATAACGAGCCGGGCGGCGACCGGTTACGCCGACGCGGTCGGCCGGTGGCGGGCGCACGGCCGGTCAGGCATCACGCAGCCAGTTCTCGCAGGCAAGGCCGTCGATCCGCGAGAACTCGCGCTCATTGCCCGAGACCAGGGTGTGGTTGAGGGCAACGGCCTGCGCTGCGATCAGCAGGTCGTTGCCGCCGATCGGCCGGCCGGCCTGCTCGAGGCGGGTGCGGAGCTGGCCGTAGGCGGCATCGGCCGGCGCCTCGAACGGCAGGACCTCGAGCGCGCCGAGCACCGCCTCGAGCTGGGCCGTAAGCCGTGGCGACCCCTTCTTGGCGGCGCCGTAGCGGAGTTCCGCGGCAACGATGATGCTGGTGCAGACCTGCGCCTCGCCGACCTCGCGAATGCGCTGCGTCACCAGGCCCTGCGGGTTGCGGACGAGGTCCGAGACGACGTCGGTATCGAGCAGGTAGCGCGTCACAGCTCGACGGGCTCGAGCGGCACGTCGACAATCGGCGGAAACTCCTCGTCGAGCGGCGTCAGCGTAGCCAGCGCCGCCAGCAGGGATTTCGACGGGACGGGCTCGATGATCAGCCGGTCACCGTCCTTGCGCATGATCGCCTCGTCGCCGGGAAGCTCGAACTCGCGTGGAATCCGCACCGCCTGATTGCGGCCGTTCTTGAACAGCTTGACGTGCCGTTCGGCGGCCATTGCAGTTTCCTTGCGCATAGGCCACAGCATATGCCACCCGCGCGCCGCCGTCCATTGCCTCGAACGGGTGGGGTCGGCTACTCGGCGGCGACCGGCTCGGCGAGCGAATCGACCAGGTGGCGGAGCGCGCGCCGGAACGGCCCCGGGTCGGCGAGCGCGCGCGACAGCACCAGCGCGCCCTCGATCGCCATCACCATGTCGGCGGCCCGGCGCACCGAGTCCTCGGCGGCGAGCCCGCCGTCGGCGAGCGCCGCACCCAGGCTGGCGATCCAGCGGCCGTAGAACGCGGCGATGCGGGCGGCGAAGCGCGCCCGGCTCGGGCCCTGGGCGAGCAGGGCGAACAGCCCAGGCTCGGTGCCGTCGTGGTGGTAGGCGGCCAGCAGCTCGGCCATGTCGGCGACGCGCTGGCGCGGCGGCCCGTCCCCCCTGAGTGGCGCGAACAGATGCCGCTCGAAGCGCGCCGCGACCTCGTCGAGCACCGCCTCGGCCATCGCCTGCTTGCCGCCGGGGAAGTGGTGGTACAGGCTCGCCTTCTGCAGCCCGCTCGCCTTGGCCAGCATGGCCAGGCTGGCGCCCTCGTAGCCGTGC
>DASWHU010000083.1:0-8064 GCA_036398035.1 Alphaproteobacteria bacterium
CACTGGCAGATGTCGGGAATCTCCGGCGTCTGCTGCATGATCTCGACCAGCGGGTGGCGGTCCTCCTGCGCGATCGCCATGTACATGCGCGGCATCAGCGGGAAGTGATAGGCCATGTGGCACTCGTCGCCGTCGCCGAAATAGTGCTGGACGTCCTCCGGCCACTGGTTGGCTTCGGCCAGGAACATGCGGTTGACGTGGCGCTGGTCGAGCGCGCCGCGCAGACGCTTGAGGACTTCATGGGTCTCGGGCAGGTTCTCGTTGTTGGTGCCCTCGCGCTCGCACAGGTAGGGCACCGCGTCGAGCCGCATGGCATCGACGCCTGCGCCCAGCCAGAAGTGCATGGCGTCGAGAATCGCGCGCAGCACCCGCGGATTGTCGTAATTGAGGTCGGGCTGGTGCGAATAGAAGCGGTGCCAGTAATAGGCATTCGCCGCCGAGTCCCATGCCCAGTTCGAGATCTCGGTGTCGAGGAAGATGATGCGCGTGCCCTCATAGCGCTGGTTGGTGTCGCTCCAGACGTAGAACGCGCGCTGGCGCGAGCCCGGCTTGGCGCGCCGCGCGCGCTGGAACCACGGGTGCTGGTCGGAGGTGTGGTTGATCACCAGCTCGGTCAGCACCCGCACGCCGCGCTCGTGCGCCGCGCGCAGGAACCGGCGGAAGTCGCGCAAGGTGCCGTAATTGCGATGGACGTTGCGATAGTCGGAGATGTCGTAGCCGTCGTCGCGCAGCGGCGAGGGATAGAACGGCAGCAGCCAGATCACCGACACGCCCAGATAGGAGATGTAGTCGAGCTTCCGCTCGAGCCCGGCGAAGTCGCCGAAACCGTCGGCGTTCGAGTCGAAGAACGACTTGGTGTGCAGCTGGTAGACGACGGCGTCCTTGTACCAGTCGCGCTGGCTGCGATCGATCATGTCCCGCTCCGGCTCGCCGACTCGCCGACTCTTACTCGCTCGCGGAGCCGGGCGGGACCAGGCGCCACAGGGCGCATGGCGCGGTCGCCGGATCGAGCGAGACATGCTGCACCTTGCCGTGCCAGGCGAAGCGATGCCCGGACAGCAGGTCGACGACGTCGATCGAGGCGGCATCGGGCAGGCCGAACTCCCACAACGGCACCTCGAAATGGGCGCCCTGAGGCGCGTGCGGATCGAGGTTGACGGCGACCAGGACGGCGTTGTCCTTCGCCGCCGTCATCTTGACATAGGCCAGGACATTGTCGTTCCAGGCGTTGACGAAACGGACGTTGGTATGGTCGTGGAGCGCCGGGTTGTCGCGCCGGATGCGATTGAGGCGGGCGATGTAGTCGCGGATGTTGCCCGCACGCTCCCAATCCCAGGCCTTGAGCTCGTACTTCTCGGAATTGAGATACTCCTCGCGCCCGGGAATCGGCGTGCCCTCGCACAGCTCGAAGCCGCTGTAGATGCCCCAGCTGCCGGACAAGGTCGCCGCCAAGGTGGCGCGCATCATGAATGCGCCGCGCTTGCCGCCGTGGAGGACCGGCGGATTGATGTCGGGCGTGTTGGTGAAGAAGTTGGGCCGGAAGCACTCGCTCGCGTCGCCTTGGGCGAGCTCGGTGAGGTAGTCGACGAGCTCCTGCTTGTGGGTGCGCCAGGTGAAATACGTGTAGGACTGGGTGAAGCCGATCTTGGCCAGGCGCATCATCATCTTCGGGCGGGTGAACGCCTCCGACAGGAAGATCACCTGCGGATCGCGGTCCTGGACCTCGCGGATCAGCCACTCCCAGAACGGCAGCGGCTTGGTGTGCGGGTTGTCGACCCGGAAGATGCGCACCCCCTGGCCGACCCAGAACAGCACCACCTCGCGCAGCGCATACCAGATCCCCGGCAACGCCTGGCGGTAGAAATGGGCATTGACGATGTCCTCGTACGTCTTGGGCGGGTTCTCGGCATATTTGATGGTGCCGTCCGGGCGCCAGTCGAACCATTCCGGGTGCGCTTTCAGCCACGGGTGATCGGGCGAGCACTGGATGGCGAAGTCGAGGGCGATCTCGAGGCCGTGCTCGCCCGCCGCCGCGACCAGGCGGCGGAAGTCGTCGAGGCTGCCGAGCTCGCCGTGGATGGCGTCGTGGCCGCCGTCGGCGGCGCCGATCGCATAGGGGCTGCCGGGATCGCGCCTCGCCGCCACCAGGCTGTTGTTGCGGCCCTTGCGGTTGGTGGCCCCGATCGGGTGGATGGGCGTGAGGTAGAGCACGTCGAAGCCCATGTCGCGGACATAGGGAAGGCGCGCGATCACGTCGTCGAAGGTGCCGTGGCGCTTGCCGTCGCCGGCCTGCGAGCGCGGAAACATCTCGTACCAGGCGGAGAGGCGCGCGGTCGGGCGGTCGACCACGACCTCGAGCTCGCGCTCGCTCCGGGTCAGGTTGGTGCGCTCGCCGCAGCGCGCCATCAGCGCGTGCAGCTCCTCCGACATGAGCACGCCGAGACGCGCGCCGTCGCTTCCTTTGGCGTCGGCGAGGCGCGCCAGCGCCTGCCTGAGCGCGTCGGCATCGGCCCCGCGCGCGGCGCCCGCCGCCGTCTCGACCAGGGCCTGGCCCTCGGTCAGCTCGAGCACGACCGACTGCCCGGCATCCACCTTCTTCGCCACCTCGACCCGCCATGACGCGAACAGGTCGCGCCACGCTTCGATGGTAAAGGAATAGCGCCCGATTGCCGCCAGGGGTGCGCGCGCGCGCCAGCGGTCGTTGTCGAGCCTCGCCATCGGCGCCTCGCGCCGGCGCCGCTCGCCCCCGCGGCGGTACAGCACGCGCGCGCCGAGCTGGTCGTGGCCGTCGCACAGGATGTCGGCCTCGACCACGAGCACATCGCCGATGCAGCGCTTGACTGGGTGGCGGCCGCCGTCGATCTGAGGGGTTACGCTCTCGATCGCCAGTCGCCGGGCGGCGAGCTCGTCGAGCCGGCGCCGGCTGTCGCGCTCGGACGGCGCGTGCGCGGCCACGGGCGCGGCGCGGCCGCGCAGGAGGCGCAGCTCGATCGGTGCGAGCGACAGCACGGCGCCGGGGCCGACCTCGCCGCCGGCGCCGCCCGGGGTCACGTCGTCGAAGCCGCCGATCGCCCCGCCGGCGGCCTGGACCAGCGGCCCGGCGTCCAGGCTCCAGCGGCCGGTCATGCGCGGGTTGATCACGCACGCCACCACCTGCCCGGCGCGCCGCCGGTCGGCGCGGTCCGCGCGCAGCAGGGCGACGCCGTCGGCGTCGGGCGCGCTCACCCGCCACTGGCCGCCCTCGACGTTGAGCGCGGGGGTCGCGGCCTTGAGCGCGTTGACCTCGGCGATCCAGGCCGACAGGTCGAACGGCGCCTGGCCGCGCTGCCAGTCCCAGTCGCCCGGCCGGGTGCGCACCACGTCGAGGCGCTGGTCGAAGCCGAACTCGTAGCCCATCGGCATCAGCACGCCGGTCGAGAACGCGGCGGCGAAGGCGTAGCGCAGGCGGTACCAGCGCTCGACCTCGGGGACCGACAGCCCGGCGAGCCCGGCGCGCAGGCGGGGCGTGTCGTGGCTCTCGGGGAAGGCGATGGTCGGCGCGATCCGCCGCTGGCTCTCATATTGGTCGAGCAGCCAGTCGCCGCGGAAGTCCCACCACTTGGCCGAGTTGAACAGGTAGGCGAAGCCGCACGGCGCCAGCGCTTCAGCTTCCTTCGGAGTGCAGCCGAGCGTCTCGGCGGCGAACAGGATGTGGTCGAAATCGGCGCGCGCCTCTGCGATCAGCGCCTGCCAGACCTCCGCCGGCAGCTGGTAGGCGGCATCGCAGCGGAAGCCCCGCACGCCGAGCGACGCGAACCGGCGCACATACCCCGCCCAATAGGCAAGCTGCGCGCGGCGGTGGCGGCGCTGGCCGTAGTCGATGCGCGCAAGGTCGCCCCACACCGTATGCGTTCGCGGGTCGGACGGGTCGCCGACCGACGGCGATTCGAGCTCGCCCGACTCGTCGCGCACGAACCATGCGGGATGGGCCGCGACCAACAGCGCGTCCTTGGCCACCCCGACCGCGACCAGGTCGATCATCACCGACAGCCCGGCCGCGGCGGCGCGCTCGACGAAGCGCCCGACCAGCACGTCCGCCGGCTGGTCCGAATCGCCCTGGACTACCGGGTGCAGGCGCGCCGGGTCCTTGACCGCATACAGGCTGCCGGAGAACCCCGGGTAGTGGAACGGGTTCAGGTACAGCCAGTCGAAGCCCATGCCGGCGATGCGCGCCAGGTGGTCCGCCCAGCACTCGATCGGCCCGGCGAGGAGCGGGAACAGGTTGTAGATGCGCGCGCCCGTGGCCGCGGTGTCGGTTGGCGTGCTCGCTCTCGGTGTTGCGTGGCGCGCGGTCATGTCCCCGGTGACGGCAATTGGGCTTCGATGCCTAACCCAACATGTCGTCGCGCCGAGCGCAAGACCAGCCGCCGCCGGTCATTTTTCGGCCATCACCACCACCCGCCCGGTCTCGCCGCTCTTGAGCCGGGCGAGGTGGAAGGCGACCAGCGGGTCGTCGGGGTAGCGCTCGGCCAGGCCCGTGAACTCCGCCAGCGCCTCGCCGTCGGCGCGGTCGAGCTTGGCGAACGCCTGCCGGTAGGCGGTGATCCGGTGCGAGGACGACGCCTGGCGGCCGAGCGGCTCGAACGCCTCGATGCCCTGGGTCTTGCCCTTGAGCACCAGCGTGCCGACCGGGCGGCCGATGAAGTCGTCGCACTGCGCGACCGTGGTGGCGGCGATGCAGATGCGCGTGCCCAGATACTTGTTGACGCCTTCCAGGCGCGAGGCGGTGTTGATCGCGTCGCCCAGCGCCCGGTAGTCCGAGTGCGAGCTGCCGCCGACATTGCCGATGATCACCGGGCCGGTGTTGACCCCGATGCGGGTGTGGCCGAGCGGCACGCCGTCGGCCCGCTTGGCGCGGCAGAACGACTCGGAGAAGTCGTCCATGGCCAGCGCGCAGGCGACCGCGCGCCGGGCATGGTCGGGCTGGATCACCGGCGCCGAAAAGATCACCGCCACCGCGTCGCCGACGATGCGGTCGAGGGTGCCGTCGTGGGTGAACGCGATCCGGGTCATCTCGTCGATATACTCGTTGAGCACGGCGACCAGCCGCGCCGGGTCCGAGGTCTCGACCAGCGAGGTGAAGCCGGCGAGGTCGGTGAGCACGAAGCTGCAGTCGCGCCGCTCGCCGCCGAGCCTGAGCTCGTCGGGGTGGTCGATGAAGTGCTGCACCAGGTTGGGCGAGACGTAGGACGAGAACGCGCGCTCGACGAACCGGCGCTGGCGCTCGGCCTTCATGTGCCTGACCAGCGACGAGACGAGATAGACCGCCGCCACCATCAGCGCCGGGAAGACGGGATCGAACAACAGGTGCGCCTGGCCGTAGGCGTACCACGACAGCGCGCCCGCGCCCGCCAGCGCCGCGCCGGCGACCGCCGCGGTCGGGCCGGCGCCGAGCCGTGACGTGAGCAGGATCACCGCCGCGCCGAGCACGACCATGAACATCACCTCGGCGCCGTTCGCCCAGTCCGGGCGCTCGAGCCACGCCTGGTGGATCACCTGCTCCATGATCTGGGCGTGCAGCATCACGCCCGGCGCCACCGGCTCGAGCGGCGTCGAGCGCAGGTCCATCAGGCCCGCGGCCGAGGTGCCGATGATCGCGATCATGCCGCGCACCGCCTCGTCCGGCAGCGAGCCGTCGAGCACTTTCCACGCCGGCAGATAGCGCTCCGGCACCGGGCCCGTGTAGTGGACGAACATGCGCCCGTTGGCGTCGGTCGGCACCGGGATGCGGCCGACCCGGATCGCCGCGATTCCCCGGTGCGCGCCGAGCCCGGCGGTGTCGCTGGCGCCCGAGGCCTTGACCACGAAGGTGCCGGCGCCTTGCGCCACGCCGAGCGCCGCGGCCGCGAGCGTCGGATAGAGGTCGTCGCCGAGCCGCACCAACAGCGGCACCTTGCGGATGATGCCGTCGGCGTCGGGGATGAAGTTGAGCGCGCCGTTGCCGACCGCGGCCGCCTCGAGCGCCGGCAGGCTGGTGACCGCGCCCGCGAACGGCGCCAGATAGGGACGCGGGTCGTCGCCGGAATGGACGAAGCCCGCCTTGGCCGCGGGCGGCGGCGACTCGGTCGGCTGGTTTAGCAGCACGAAGCCGGTGACCACATTGGCGCCGGCGACCGCGTCGGCCAGCACCTGGTCATGGTCGGGAAGCGCGCGGGCGAGGTCGGCGAGGCCGCTGTCGCCGCCCCACAAGGGCAAGATCTGCGCCGGCGATGTGCGGTCGGGCTCGGCGAACAGGATGTCGAACACGATCACCGCCGCGCCCATCTCGCTCAGCCGCTGCACCAGCTTGGCGACGCGGGTGCGCGGCCACGGCCACTGGCCGGCACGGGCGAGGCTGTCGTCGTCGATGTCGACGATGCGCACCGGCGAGGGCAGGTAGGGCCGCGGCTGCCAGCGCTGGTAGCTGTCGAACACGCCATTCCGCAGGTCGACCACCAGCCGCGGCTCGTCGATGCGCACCAGCACCGCCAACGCCAGCACGACCAGCGCGAGCCAGATGTCGGCGTGCCGCTTCAGTCGGTCCATGCCACCCTCCGGCGACGGCGCACGCGCACGTCGGGCCGCCGATGGTAGCAGCGCACGGCGCCTTGACCAGGGGCGAGATCGCCCCGCGGCCGGTGCTTACGCTGCGCCGGAGGGCCCGTAGCGGCTGATCGTGACCGGCACGGTGCGGGTGAGGGTCTGATAGACGACGCAGTAGCGCTCGGTCAGCGCGAGCAGCTTGTCGAGCGCCTCGGGGGCTGCGTCGCTGTCGATGTCGAAAGCGAGCCGGATGCTGCGGAAGCCGACCGGCGCGGCGCGATCGACGCCCAAGGTGCCGCGCATGTCGATGTCGCCTTGGGCGCGCACCCGGGCGTCGCGCAGATCGATCCCGAGCGCGGTGGCGACTGCCTTCAAGGTCACCCCGGCGCACGCGACCAGGGCCTGGAGCAGCATGTCGCCCGAGCAGGCGAGCAGCCCGGTGCCGCCGCCCGCGGGGTGCAGCCCGGCGGCGACCATCGCCCGGCCGGTCTCGACCGAGCAGGCGACGTCGGCGGCATCGATCTTGCCCTCGGCCTTGAGCGTAATCACGGCCGCCTCGGGGTGGTCGCGGTAGCGGGCCTTGAGCGGCGCCTGCAGCGCCCGCAGGTCATCGGCATTCATGGTGCGCCTCGCAGCGGTTGGCGCGGCGCACTGTTCCATGGCAAGCGGCGCGATTCAACCCGCGCCCGGTGCCGATGCGTCACGACCCGCGCAACGGCCTGAGGAACGCGCGCACCTCCTCGGCCAGTGCCGCGGGCTGCTCCATGGCGGCGAAATGTCCGCCGCGCGCCATCACGCTCCAGCGTCGGATGTCGGAGTACACGCGCGCCGCCAGCGAGCGCGGCGGGTGTAGGATCTCGCGCGGGAACTCGGCGTAGCCGCAGGGCACGTCGATCGTCGCGCCGTCGGGAATCGGCCACGGCCCGTGCATGCGCGCATAGTACGGCCAGAACGACGAGCCGATCGCGCCGGTGAACCAGTAGAGCGCGATATTGGCCAGCAGCTGGTCCTTGGTGAACACCGAGTCGAGGTCGCCGCCGCAGTCGGACCAGGTGCGGAACTTCTCGACGATCCAGGCGGCGAGGCCGGCCGGGGAATCGGTGAGCGCGAAAGCGAGCGTCTGCGGCCGCGTGCCCTGGATCCACTGGTAGCCGGTCTCCTCCTTGAGGAACCCGGCGAGCTGGTCGAGGTAGGCGCGCTCCTCGGGCGAGGGGTCGGCGACCATCTTAGGGTCGCGGCGCAGCGGCAGCAGGTTGAGATGGATGCCGATCAGGCGCTCGGGATGCGCGTGGGCAAGCAGCGAGACGATGAACGAGCCCCAGTCGCCGCCCTGCGCCGCGTAGCGCCGATAGCCGAGCACGTCGGTCATCAGCTCGGCGAAGCAGTCGGCGATCTCAGCGACCGCGAAGCGCGTCTGGCCGGGCGCGAACGACAGGCCGTAGCCGGGCAGCGACGGCGCCACCACGGTGAACGACTCGGCCGGATCGCCGCCGAAGCGTGCCG
>DASWHU010000084.1:0-3735 GCA_036398035.1 Alphaproteobacteria bacterium
TCGGCGCTGGTGGTCGCCTACGAGCCGGTGTGGGCGATCGGCACCGGCCGCACCCCGACCACGGCCGAGGTGGCCGAGGTGCACGCGTTCATCCGCGACCGCCTCGCCGCCACGCCGGGTATCGCCGCGGCCGCGGTACGCGTGCTATATGGCGGCTCGGTCAAGCCGGACAACGCCGCCCGGCTGTTCGCGGTCGAGGGAGTCGACGGCGGCCTGGTCGGCGGCGCCAGCTTGAACATCAACGACTTCTGGACCATCTGCCTAAGCTGTGGCAAGAGCCGGCGACGCGACGCCCGGGGCTGAGGGATCGATCCGATGACCGCGGTTTTCTTGGTTTTGCACGTGATGCTGGCGATCTCGCTGGTGATCGTCGTGCTGTTGCAGCGCAGCGACGGCGGCGCGCTCGGCGGTCTCGGCGGCGGCAGCTTCGGTGGCGTCATGAGCGGGCGCCAGTCGGCCAACCTCTTGACCCGCACCACGGCCGTGCTCGCCGCCGGCTTCATGGGCACCAGCCTGGTCCTCGCGATCCTCGCCTCGGGTGGCGGCGCGCCGTCCTCGATCCTGGATACGCCGGCCAGCCAGACCGAATCAGCCCCGCCGGCGCCGGTCGAGGACAGCGGCACGCCGAGCGCGCCGCTCGCGCGATAGCCGCACTCCGGAACGCCTTGGCGGCCGGGTCGCACGGGACCCTTTGCGGCGCCCGTTCGGGACGAGTAGGTTAGCCGTCCATGACCCGGTTCATCTTCGTTACCGGCGGCGTGGTCTCATCCCTCGGCAAGGGCCTGTCGGCGGCGGCGCTGGGCGCGCTGCTGCAGGCGCGCGGCTATACCGTGCGCCTGCGCAAGCTCGACCCCTACATCAACGTCGACCCGGGCACCATGAGCCCCTACCAGCACGGCGAGGTCTACGTCACCGACGACGGCGCCGAGACCGACCTCGACCTCGGTCATTACGAGCGCTTCACCGGCGTGCCTGCGCGCCTGTCCGACAACGTCACCACCGGGCGCATCTATTCGAGCGTGATCGCGCGCGAGCGGCGCGGCGACTTTCTCGGCGCGACCGTGCAGGTGATCCCCCACGTCACCGACGAGATCAAGAGCTTCATCACGGCCGATATCGGCGGCGCCGACTTCGTGCTGTGCGAGATCGGCGGCACCGTCGGCGACATCGAGGGCCAGCCGTTCCTCGAGGCGATCCGCCAGCTCGGCTGGGAGCTCGGCCGCGAGCGGACCTTGTACGTGCACCTGACCCTGGTGCCTTACATCCGGTCGGCGGGCGAGCTCAAGACCAAGCCGACCCAGCACTCGGTCAAGGAGCTGCGCAGCATCGGCATCCAGCCCGACATCCTGCTGTGCCGGTGCGACCGCGAGATCCCGCGCGGCCAGCGCCAGAAGATCGCGCTGTTCTGCAACGTGCGCGAGCACGAGGTGATCCCGGCGATCGACGTCGACAACATCTACCAGGTGCCGATCACCTATCACGAGGCCGGACTGGATACCCAGGTGCTGCTCAAGTTCGGCCTCGACGTCTCGCGACCGCCCGACCTCGACCGCTGGCGCGACATCGTCGAGCGCGCCAAGGGACCCGAGGGCGAGGTGTCGATCGCCGTGGTCGGCAAGTACACCGGCCTGCTCGACGCCTACAAGTCGCTGTCCGAGGCGCTGACCCACGGCGGCATCGCCAACAACGTGCGGGTGAACCTGGACTGGATCGACTCGGAGACGTTCGAGGACGGCAACGCGGTCCAGGCGCTGGAAGGGGTGCATGGGGTCCTGGTCCCCGGCGGCTTCGGCGAGCGCGGCGCCCAGGGCAAGGTCGCGGCGGTCGAGTTCGCGCGCACCCGCCGCGTGCCCTATTTCGGCATCTGCTTCGGCATGCAGCTCGCGGTGATCGAGGCCGCGCGCAACCTCGCCGAGCTGCCGGGGGCGTCATCGACCGAGTTCGGCCCGTGCCAGGACCCGGTGGTCGGATTGATGAGCGAGTGGACGCGCGACGGCAAGGTCGAGCGCCGTAACACGAGCGGCGAGCTGGGCGGCACCATGCGGCTCGGCGCCTACGAGGCGGTGCTCGCCGAGGGCTCGCGCATCGCCGGCATCTATGGCGCGTTGCGGATCAGCGAGCGCCACCGACACCGCTACGAGGTCAACGTCAACTACAAGGAGCGGCTCGAGGACGCCGGCCTGGTGTTCGCCGGCCTGTCGCCCGACGGTACGCTGCCCGAGACGGTCGAGATTCCGAGCCACCCCTGGTTCATCGGCGTCCAGTTCCATCCCGAGCTCAAGTCCAAGCCGTTCGCCCCGCACCCCCTGTTCGCCTCGTTCGTCGAAGCCGCCGTGCACCAGTCGCGGCTGGTCTGAGACCGGAGTGCGCATGACCGCGCCGAGCCATGTCGCGATCGGGCCGGTCACCCTCGGCAACGACTTGCCGCTGGCGGTGATCGCCGGGCCCTGCCAGATGGAAAGCCGCGCGCACGCACTCGAAATGGCAAGCGCGCTCAAGGAAATAGCGGCTCGCCTCGGCATCGGATTGATCTACAAGTCTTCGTATGACAAGGCCAACCGCACGTCGCTCGGCGGCAAGCGCGGCATGGGGCTCGAAGGCGCGCTGAAGGTCTTCGGCGAGATTCGCGAGACGCTGGGCCTTCCCGTCGTCACCGACGTTCACGAGACGGCCCATTGCGCCATTGTCGCACCGGTCGTGGACGTACTGCAGATCCCGGCGTTCCTGTGCCGCCAGACCGATCTGCTCGTTGCCGCGGCAGCGACCGGCAAGCCCGTCAACATCAAGAAGGGCCAGTTTCTCGCCCCCTGGGACATGAGGCACGTCGTCGCCAAGGTGACCGCCAGCGGCAATTCGAAGGTGCTCGTGACCGAGCGCGGCGCGAGCTTCGGCTACAACACGCTCGTTTCCGACATGCGCTCGCTGCCGATCCTCGCCGAGACCGGCTGCCCGGTGGTGTTCGACGCGACCCATTCGGTGCAGCAGCCGGGCGGGCAGGGCGGATCGAGCGGCGGCGAGCGGCGCTTCGTTCCGGTGCTGGCGCGCGCCGCCGTCGCGGTCGGCGTCGCCGGCGTCTTCATCGAGACCCATCCCGATCCCGACAACGCGCCGTCGGACGGGCCCAACATGGTGCCGCTCGCGGAATTCGAGGCGCTGATCGGCGAGCTTCAGGCGCTCGACCGCGTGGCCAAGGGCCGGGCCGGCCGATGAGGTTCGCCGACGCTTTCGAACCTTCATGGTGACGTGCTAGAGCCTGACCGGGCTCCGGCCCGACCATTGCCTCGTGGAGACACCCCGCATGAGCGCCATCATCGATATCGTCGGCCGCGAAATTCTCGACAGCCGCGGCAACCCCACCGTCGAGGTCGACGTCATCCTCGATGACGGCTCGCATGGCCGCGCGGGCGTCCCCTCCGGCGCCTCGACCGGGACCCACGAGGCGGTCGAGAAGCGCGATGGCGGCGCGCGCTACCGCGGCAAGGGCGTTCTTCAGGCGGTCGCCGCGGTCAATGGCGAGATCATGGACGCGCTGGGCGGCGTCGATGCCACCGACCAGCGTCACGTCGACCGGATGCTGATCGAGCTCGACGGCACCGGCAACAAGGGCCGGCTCGGTGCCAACGCGGTGCTCGGGGTCTCGCTCGCCACCGCCAAGGCCGCCGCGATGGCCGTCGGCATGCCGCTCTACCGCTATCTCGGCGGCGCCAACGCCAACGTCCTGCCGGTGCCGATGAT
>DASWHU010000085.1:0-2876 GCA_036398035.1 Alphaproteobacteria bacterium
GCGTACCGCGGCCGCGGCGATACCCGGCGTGGCGGCGAGGCGGTCGCGGATGAACGCGTGCACCTCGGCCACCTCGGCCGTGGTCGGGGTGCGGCCGGTGCCGATCGCCCACACCGGCTCGTAGGCGACCACCAGCGCCGACCCCGCAGCCTTCGGCAGCGACCCGGCAAGCTGGGCGGCGACGACATCCAAGGCGCGACCGGCGTCGCGCTCAGTGTCCGTCTCGCCGACGCAGACGATCGGCACCAGGCCGGCGGTCACCGCCGCCTCCGCCTTCGCACGCACGACGGCATCGCTCTCGCCGTGGCCCGCGCGCCGCTCCGAATGGCCGACGATCACGAACTTGCAGCCGGCATCGGCGAGCATCGGCGCGCTGATGTCGCCGGTGAAGGCGCCGCCCGGCGCGGGCGCGCAGTCCTGGCCGCTGAGCATGAGTCGGCCCTCGGCGGGGGCCAAGGCGGCGGCAATCTCGGTGATCAGCGTCGCCGGCGGGCACAACACGATGTCGCACTCCGCGGCGCCGGCCGCGGCCTTGGCGGCGAGCGCCGCCGCCCGCGCCACGCCGTCGGCGCGCAACCCGTTCATTTTCCAGTTGCCGGCGACCAACGGCCGCCGCATCGACGCCATGGGTGTCTCCGGACGGGATCGGGGCGTACGCGCGCGGGCACGGCCGATGTAGCACAGGTATCGCGCCCGGCAAAGGCGCATGACATTGCCAGTTGCCGCGCCGCAGGCCGGCTCTTATCATGCCTGTGCGTCGGCCGCGGAGATACAATTCTTTCAATCACTTAGGGCGAAGGCTGCGACTATGCTCGAAGCTTTGCGAAAGCGGACGGGATCGTGGGTCGTCAAGGGCTTCATGGCGTTGCTGGCGCTGAGCTTCGGCATCTGGGGCATCGGCGACATATTCCGCCGGCCGCAAGACCCCACGGTCGCCGAGGTCGGCTCGGTCAAGATTCACGCCTCCGACCTGCAGAAGGAATATACCCGCACCCTCGAATCCCTGCGCCGGATGACCGGCGGCCAGATCGATGCCGAGCAGGCGCGCGCGCTCGGCGCGGTCGGCCAGGCGCTCGACAGCCTGGTGGCACGCGCGGCGATGCGCCAGGAGATCGACCGGCTGTCGCTGGGCGTGCCGGACGACGTGGTCCGCCGGGCGATCACCGAGGCGCCCTCGTTCCGCAGCCAGACCGGCACCTTCGACCGCATGCAATACCTGGCGGTCTTGCGCCAGAACCAGCTGAGCGAGGACGAGTATGTCGGCCTGCTGCGCCGCGACCTCGCCCAGAACCAGTTGCTCGGCAGCCTGTCCGCGGGGCTGGTGGCGCCGCGGCCGCTGGTGCGCACGCTGTACGATTTTCGCGAGCAGCGGCGGATTGCCGACGTGGTCACGGTCAAGAGCGAATCGTTCTCGGACTTGTCCGAGCCCGATGAGGCCGCGCTCACCGCCTATTACGACGCCCATCAGGACCAGTTCACCGCCCCCGAGTTTCGCCGCGTCACCTTCGTCACCATTCGCCCCGCCGATCTTCTGGACGAGATCGTGGTCGACGACGAGGAGGTGCGCGAGGAATACGAGTACCGTCTGGAGGAGTTCACCACTCCCGAGCGCCGCGACCTCGACCAGGTGGTGTTCGACGACCTGGATACGGCGACGGCCGCCGCCGGGCGGATCAAGGCGGGCGAGGACTTTTTCGCGGTCGGCAGCGCGCTGACCGGGCAGGCAGAGCCCGACATGAAGCTCGGGCAGGTTACCCGCGACGCCCTGATCGGCGAGGTCGCCGCGGTCGCGTTCGCGCTCGACGCCGGCGCGCTCAGCCCGCCGATCGAGACCCCGCTCGGCTGGTACCTGGTGCGCGTCAACGCGGTATCCCCGGGCGGCACCAAATCTTTTGAGGATGCCGCCGAGGAGATCCGCGGCGAGCTCAAGATCGCGCGCGCCGCGGAGGCGACCTTCGAGCTCGGCAACCGGTTCGAGGACGAGCGCGCCGGCGGCGCCAAGCTCGAGGATTCGGCGCGCCCGCTCGGCCTCGCGGTCGAGACCGTCGGACCAATAGACCGCAACGGGTATCAGCCCGACGGCAAGACGGCGGACGCGCTGCCGCCGATCCAGGACTTTCTCGGCGATGCTTTCGCCGCCGCCGAGGGCGCCGAGTCCGAGCTCAAGGAGGCGGCCGGCTCGATCTTCTACGTGCTGCGTGTCGACGGGATCACGCCGCCGGCGCTCCGGCCCTTGGCCGAGGTGCGCGACAAGGTGGCAGACGCGTGGCGTGCCGAGCAGCAGCGCGCACGTGCGCGCGCGAGCGCGGAGACGCTGGCCGGGCGCGCGGCCGAGGGCGGCCTGGCGGCGGCGGCGGCGGCCATGGGGCTCGCGGTCGAGACCACGGCGGCGTTTGCCCGCGACGGCCGCGACCTCGAGATATCGCTGTCGAACGACATCATCACCGCGATCTTCGCGCTCGACCCGGGCGGCGTGACCGAGGCCATGGGGCTCGGCCCCGACCGGTTCGTGGTCGCCCAGGTCAAGGAGCTGGTGCCGGCGCCGGCGCCGAGCGAGGAGGATTCGGCGACCGCGCAGATCGCCCGTCAACTCGAGCTGGGCATGCAGTCGGACCTGATGGCCGCGCTCGACGACAGCTTGCGCCAAAAATACCGGGTGCGGGTCAACAACGCCCTTGTCGAATCGCTGTTCTAAAGCGCGCTCCAGGGACGGCCGTTGCAGACCCTGCCCGCCTATGACGGCTTTGAGGCAACCTACCAGGCGGGCGCGGCGCAGGTCGTCTGGACGCGCCTGGTCGCCGACCTGGAGACGCCGGTCTCGGCGATGCTCAAGCTGGCGGACGGGCGGCCCAACAGCTTCCTCCTCGAATCCGTCG